>NZ_JAKMZC010000020.1:0-78531 GCF_029890535.1 Vibrio sp. S/42/10
CTTTGGTTTCCTAAGAAGCCTTCCCGTTTCAACGAGGTCGCATTATAGAGATTTCGATCACACTGGCAAGCCCTTTTTGAAGTTTTTCTCGTTTTTTTATTCGTTCGATTAAAAAGAACTCAAAACGCCTCAAAAGTAAGCTTTTCTCTTACATCTCTTGCAGTTTCTTAGAGAATAAAGAGACTTTTTCCCAATTTGTGTACTCGACTTCTTTGGTTGTATCCGTTTCTCCACCTGTCATATTCATAATGAAGCGAATCATGGTTTTATCGAACCAGTTATAACGAGGGTAATAGAGGGCACCCGCAAACACACCGATCAAAGTTGGTTGCCACGGGGACTTAAGAAGAAACTTCTTAATATAGGCGCTACCTTCGGGAGTATCTTTGCCTTGCTCTTCTTTACGAGCTGTTAAGTTAACGCAAAAGAAAGCAACCTTGTTTGATTGCAGCTGAGCAAGATTGGCATCAATAAACTGATATAGCTTCTTATTGAGGTGCCCATAGCGAATAGATGCACCAATCAAAACTCGGTCGTATTGAGCAAAGTCGACATTATCAATGGTGTGCAGATCTTGCAGCTCACATTCGAATTCATTCATTTCTTCTTTTATATAGTTCAATATTTTCTTGGTCTGCCCTTCACGGCTTGAATACAAAAATAGAGCTTTTGCCACAATGTTGTCCTTAGCTACGCCAAAACGTAGGGGTCAATAAAATTAATAAGGTGAATATCTCTAAACGGCCAAACAGCATGGATACGATCAACACCCATTTAGCCTTGTCATTCACATCGCCGAAGTGCATTGCCACTTCACCTAAGCCTGGGCCAAGGTTATTCAATGTTGCCGCTACAGCAGAGAAAGCGCTTAGCTCATCCATCCCTGTAGCAATAAGAGCCAACATACAAACCACAAAAACCAATGCGTATGCAGAGAAGAAGCCCCAAACCGCATCAACGACACGTTGTGGTAACGCAGAACCTCCGACCTTGATGGTATAGACAGCTCGCGGGTGCACAAGACGCTTCATTTCACGAGCACCTTGCAGAGTAAGTAATAAGATTCTAATGACTTTCATACCACCGCCTGTTGAGCCTGCACATCCACCTATAAAAGAAGAGAATAGAAGCAAAACGGGCAAGAACAATGGCCACTCGGAGAAACCAGTAGTGGTGAAGCCTGCTGTCGTAGATATAGATACCGTTTGGAACAAGGCTTGATCAAAGGCATCGTAATAAGAGTCATAAGAATGGTGATTAAGCAGTAACAAAAAACAAACTAAGAACAAGACCGCCTGAATAAAGATAAACGCGCGGAATTCAGGATCTTTCCAGTAATATTTAGGATGGACCCCCCCAGAAGCAAATGCAGCAAAGTGAAGCGAATAGTTACACGCAGATATAAGAAGGAACACGACCGTAATCATGTTAACCGCCGGACTGTTGAAATAGCCCATACTCGCATCGTGAGTCGAGAAGCCACCAATCGCAATAGTAGAGAAACTGTGGCTGATTGCATCAAAGAAACTCATACCTGCAAGCCAAAACGCTACCGCACAAGCAATAGTTAGACTCAAATAGATGTACCAAAGCGCTTTTGCCGTTTCAGCAATACGCGGAGTCATCTTACTGTCTTTAACTGGACCTGGGATTTCAGCACGATATAGCTGCATACCACCGATACCGAGAACGGGAAGGATGGCGACCGCCAATACGATGATACCCATGCCACCAAACCACTGTAGAAACTGGCGATAAAATAGAATTGCCTTAGGTAGGTCATCGAGGCCAACAATTACCGTTGCACCGGTCGTCGTTAATGCAGAAAACGATTCGAAGAAAGCATCGGTTACCGAAACGTTCGGGTTATCGGCGATCAAAAACGGCAATGCGCCCGCACTGCCGATTACCGTCCAGAACAACACCACAATAAGAAAGCCATCTCGCGCTTTCAACTCATGTTTATAACGTCGGTTGGGGAACCAACAAGTTGCCCCACAGAATAATAGAACGAAAAAAGTCGTCACAAATGGTACACCCGCACCATCTCTATAGATAAGTGCGACGAGCGCAGGTGCGAGCATTGATACACTAAAAAGTGCTAATAATAATCCGACGATTCGAATAATTGAGCGAAATTGCATGAGCTATTGAACGAAGCTAAATGCTTCAAACTTCCTAGTTGTCTTTAACTTTCGTTACCAGTGCCTTGGCACCGCTTTTATTGATCATGGTCTGAGTAAACGAATCTACCTGCAGGAGCTCTATCTCAATGATAAACTCAACTTGAACACCATAATCCGCTTGGACCTCAACAGCCTGATGCTGAGCCATAATAGATTGTGCAATTGGCACGAAACCATAGTCTAACTCTAGCCGTAATTTTGTGGTTATTTTTTTCTCGATAGTTTGAAGCAGCTTGAGAGCTTGTTGTACCCCTCCACCGTATGCCTTAACCAAACCACCCGTTCCGAGTTTTATTCCGCCAGAATAACGAGTCACAACAGCTGTTAACTCGCCAACACCCGAACCAGACAGTTGCGCCAAGATAGGCTTTCCAGCAGTACCAGAAGGTTCACCATCATCACTAAAGCCCCACTTCATCGAGTCTTCAGGTCGCCCTGCAACAAATCCCCAACAATTATGTCGAGCTGAAGAATGCTCTTTTTTTACCTGTTCTACGAACTGTTTAGCAGCTTCTACACTTGGTGTATGAGCAAGCTGAGTAATGAAAACGCTCTTCTTTATCTCTTCTTCAAACAGAGCCGATGCTGACGGTATTAAATAAGGCTGTTCATTCATATCGCTAACTTAATTAATAAGAGCAGCGAAGTGTATCACGCGTGAATAATAACGGTTAGAGGATCTGTGCTATCGCACAATGTTAAACAATTGTTTAAAAAATGTATTGAAATTAATCAAGCAGAGGTACAGACTAACATAACTGGTCTTACCAGGTATTCTACAATAATAGAAAGATAACAAGATTCTCTCAAACAATCGTGGATTGTATGTCATGGAGATAGACAATGATTTACCAAGCTAACACCTTACAGGTAAAGGAATTACAAGACGGTATTGCAGAACTTAGCTTCTGTGCGCCAGCCTCTGTAAACAAACTCGACCTTGCTACTTTAGAATCACTAGATAAAGCGTTAGATGCTCTTAATGCTCACGCTGGATTACGTGGTTTAATCTTAACTTCAAACAAAGACGCGTTCATCGTAGGCGCAGACATCACTGAATTTCTTGGCCTATTTGCTAAGCCAGAAGCAGAACTTGATGAATGGTTAAGATTCGCGAATTCAATCTTCAGCAAGCTCGAAGACCTTCCTGTCCCAACTCTTTCAATGATGCGTGGCCATGCCCTAGGTGGCGGCTGTGAATGTGTCTTAGCGACCGATTTCCGTATCGGTGACAAGACCACCAGCATAGGTCTCCCAGAAACCAAACTGGGCATCATGCCTGGCTTTGGTGGTTGTGTACGCCTGCCACGTGTTATAGGTGCTGACAGCGCAATGGAAATTATCACGCAAGGCAAAGCATGTCGTGCAGATGAAGCACTTAAAGTTGGCTTGTTAGATGCGATTGTTGAAACCGACCAACTACTAGAATCAGCGATTAACACGGTTTCTTTGGCAGCCAATGAGAAACTTGATTGGCAGCTACGCCGTAAACAAAAAACATCAGCGCTTTCGCTAAGCAAACTAGAAGCGATGATGAGCTTTACTATGGCTAAGGGCTTAGTAGCTCAAAAAGCAGGACCTCATTACCCAGCCCCAATCACTTCTGTTATCGCTATCGAAGAAGCAGCACGTAGTGATCGTGATGCTGCATTGGATATCGAGCGTAAACACTTCGTTAAGCTAGCAAAATCTGAGGAAGCGAAAGCATTGGTCGGCTTATTCCTTAATGACCAATACATCAAAGGCCTAGCGAAACAAGCGGGTAAGTCTGCCAACAAAGCTACTGAACGTGCAGCAGTACTTGGTGCTGGCATCATGGGTGGCGGTATTGCTTACCAGTCAGCATTGAAAGGCGTGCCAGTGATGATGAAAGACATCGCACAGGCGTCTCTAGATCTTGGTATGAGCGAAGCTTCTAAGTTGTTGAATAAGCGCTTATCACGCGGTCGCCTAGATGGATTCAAAATGGCAGGCATTCTGTCTTCTATTACCCCAAGCCTACATTACGCTGGGGTTGAGCAGTCAGATGTGATTGTGGAAGCGGTTGTAGAAAACCCTAAAGTAAAAGCAGCAGTTTTGAGCGAAGTGGAAGGTTTGGTTGGTGAAGACACAGTTCTTACATCAAACACCTCAACGATTCCAATCAACCTGTTAGCGAAATCTTTGAAACGCCCAGAAAATTTCTGTGGCATGCATTTCTTTAATCCAGTACATCGCATGCCTTTGGTTGAGATCATCCGAGGTGAGCACACTTCAGAAGAAACCATTAATCGCGTAGTCGCTTACGCAGCGAAGATGGGTAAATCCCCTATCGTTGTTAACGACTGTCCAGGCTTCTTCGTTAACCGTGTACTTTTCCCTTACTTCGGCGGTTTCAGCATGTTGCTACGCGACGGTGCTGATTTCACAAAGATCGATAAAGTCATGGAGCGCAAATTCGGTTGGCCAATGGGCCCAGCTTACTTGCTAGACGTTGTAGGTTTAGACACAGCACACCATGCACAAGCAGTAATGGCACAAGGCTTCCCTGAACGTATGGGCAAAGAAGGTCGTGATGCGATTGACGCACTTTACGTCGCTGAAAAATATGGTCAGAAGAACGGCAGCGGTTTCTATACATACAGCGTGGACAAACGCGGTCGCCCTAAAAAGACCTTCTCTGAAGACATTCTTCCTATCTTGGCTGACGTATGCCAACAGCCACAAGACTTTGATGACCAGACAATTATCCAGCGCGTGATGATTCCAATGATCAACGAAGTGGTGCTTTGTTTAGAAGAAGGCATCATCGCGACACCGCAAGAAGCGGATATGGCACTGGTTTACGGTTTAGGTTTCCCTCCATTCAGAGGCGGCGTATTCCGCTACTTAGACAGTGTGGGTATTGGTAACTTCGTTGAAATGGCGAAGAGCTACCAAGACTTAGGTGCAATGTACCAAGTTCCTCAACTATTGCTTGATATGGCAGCGAAGGGCGAAAGCTTTTACGACGGCCAACAAGCCAGTTCTCTGTAACCCACATTTGGAAAAGGAATAGCAAAATGAATAATGTAGTTGTTGTTGATTGCCTTCGCACCCCAATGGGACGTTCCAAAGGTGGAGCTTTCCGTCACACTCGTGCTGAAGATCTGTCGGCACATTTAATGAAAGGCATTTTAGAGCGTAACCCAGAAGTAAACCCTGTCGAAATTGAAGACATTTACTGGGGTTGTGTACAACAAACGCTAGAGCAAGGCTTCAATGTCGCACGTAACGCTGCTTTGCTTGCTGGTCTACCGATTGAGATTGGTGCGGTAACGGTCAACCGTTTATGTGGCTCATCTATGCAAGCTCTGCATGATGCAACCCGCTCTATCATGGTTGGTGATGCTGAAATCTGCCTGATAGGTGGTGTCGAACACATGGGTCATGTACCAATGAACCATGGTGTTGATTTTCACCCAGGCATGTCTAAACACGTAGCGAAAGCTGCCGGTATGATGGGCCTAACGGCTGAGATGCTAGGTAAAATGCACGGTATTAGCCGTGAAGACCAAGACGCATTCGCAGCACGCTCACATGCTCGAGCTCAAGCAGCTACGGTTGAAGGTCGTTTCAAGAACGAAATCCTACCAACAGAAGCTCACGCAGCAGACGGTTCATTGTTCACTCTGGATTACGATGAAGTCATTCGTCCAGAAACTACGGTTGAGGGCTTGTCTCAGCTTCGCCCAGTATTTGACCCAGCAAACGGTACGGTAACAGCAGGTACTTCATCAGCACTATCTGATGGTGCCTCTGCAATGCTTATCATGAGCGAAGAGAAAGCCAACGCACTTGGCCTTAAGATTCGCGCTCGCGTGAAGTCTATGGCTATCGCAGGTTGCGATCCTTCAATCATGGGTTACGGCCCAGTACCTGCTACGCAAAAAGCGCTGAAACGTGCAGGCCTAACCATTGAAGATATGGGTGTGATTGAGCTAAACGAAGCGTTTGCCGCTCAATCTCTACCTTGTGCGAAAGATCTAGGTCTATTGGATGTGGTTGATGAGAAAGTAAACCTTAACGGCGGTGCGATTGCTCTTGGTCACCCGCTAGGCTGTTCTGGTTCTCGTATCTCGACGACGCTAATCAACCTGATGGAAGCACAAGATGTGAAATACGGCTTAGCGACCATGTGTATTGGTTTAGGCCAAGGTATTGCAACGGTATTTGAACGTCCATAGCGTTTACTGACTGTAATACTTGAAGGGTAATTTTTTGTGCAGCTATATTTATATAGCTGCACTTTTTATTACTTGGCATCCAACAATGCATCGATTTCGTTCAGCAAACTCTAAGAGAGAAAAACCAACACTGACGTCTATGCACAAAACGCATATATTCAATGTTGATGTTTCATTATTTTTTCTTGAATGATTCAACTAAAGTTACTTCAGTTTCCTAATATTCCTCCACGGAGCAGATCATGTTTAAAGCACTTGTACTAAACCAAGAAGACAAAAAAACTATCGCGTCAGTTTCTCAAATTGAAGAGTCTCAATTACCAGAAGGTAACGTGAAGATTGATGTTAGCTACTCTTCTTTGAACTACAAAGATGGTTTGGCGATTACAGGTAAAGGACGCATCGTTCGTAACTTCCCTATGGTTCCTGGTATCGACCTTTCTGGTGTGGTTTCACAATCTGATGACCCACGCTACAAAGCGGGCGACGAAGTTGTTCTAACGGGTTGGGGTGTTGGTGAAGGCCACTGGGGCGGCATGGCGGAGAAAGCAAGCCTAAACGGTGATTGGTTAGTGCCAATGCCATCAGGTCTAGACGCTAAAAAAGTAATGGCTATTGGTACAGCAGGCTTTACAGCAATGCTTTGTGTGCAAGCTATCGTAGATGCAGGCATCAAACCAGAAGACGGTGAAATCCTAGTAACAGGTGCAAGTGGCGGCGTAGGCAGTGTGTCTATCACTCTACTAAACCAACTGGGCTACAAAGTCGCAGCTGTAACTGGTCGTGCTTCTGCAAATGGCGAACTATTAAAATCACTAGGCGCAACACGCATTGTAGAGCGTGCTGAACTAGAAGAACCGGCGAAGCCACTTGAGAAACAACTGTGGGCTGGTGCTATCGATACGGTAGGTAGCAAAGTACTTGCAAAAGTATTGGCGCAAATTGATTACAACGGTGCGGTTGCAATGTGTGGTCTAGCAGGCGGTTTTGACTTACCAACCACGGTAATGCCATTCATTCTGCGTAACGTTCGCCTACAGGGTGTGGACTCGGTAATGTGCCCTCGTGAAAAACGTATTAAAGCGTGGGAACAACTAGCGGAATTGCTACCTGAGTCTTTCTACGCGCAAGCAACTAAAGAAGTGTCTTTAGATGGCGCAATTCAAGCTGCAGAAGACATCACTAACGGTCAAATCACTGGTCGCGTAGTCATTAAGCTATAGATTCTCAAACCTTAAGCAACAGCTTTAGGCTTGGATAACCCAAAACAACAAAGGGCTGATTTGTATCAGCCCTTTTGCGTTTTTGTCATTCAGGTCAAGTGAATCCAGACTCAGTCCTAGTTAACCCAAACCTACATCCGCAATACGCTTTTGAATCAATTCGCCACACTCCTCTTTAACCACTCTTCTTAACCATTGTTGCGAGGCGGAAGAATCGCAACGCGAGTGCCAGATCAATGAGTAATCAAACGGCATAAACTCGAATGGCAGCGGTTTAACGACTAAGTCATAACGCTCAGCCACCAAGTAAGCTAAATCAGCAGGCACAGTGATCACCAACGGCATTCTATCGACAATCGCCAATGCAGCCTCAAGGTGATAAGCACGCAACACCATTTTACGTGGGTTTTGATTAGCTAAAGCGTTATCGAGTAAAGCTTTAACGCCATCACTGATCGCGATCATCGCGTGCGGAAGTGAGACATAATCTTCAAGGCTTAATGGTTGATCGGCCAATGGGTGATTTTGGGATAACAAGCAAGACACACCAACCGGCCCTAATACGTCTTTATGAAGTGGTGCGATGCTGCCACTCGGACGACAAATCGCCATATCAACGCGCTCAGTACTGAGTTGCTTAAACAAATGCTCATGCTGCAACGGCGCAAATTCCAACGAGATATTCGGCGCTTGTTCATAAATCTTAGGCAATGCATAAGGCAAGATGGTTTGCATCGCGTAGTCAGTGGTCGCAATTAAAAAACGCTCACTACAATAGTAAGGGTCAAAATCACTCGGGCTAAGCAGTTGACGGAAAGATTCTAACGGTTGATCAATACGCTGGCTGATCTCAAGTGCTTTCTTGGTAGGAATAAGATGCTGACCTTGGCGCGTAAATAGAGGATCATTAAGTAGCTCTCTAAGACGCCCTAATACACGACTGGTTGCAGATTGACTTAAATTGAGACGAAGCGCAGCCTGGCTAACACTGCCTTCTTCAATCAATACCTTTAAGGCGACCAATAAGTTCAGGTCTCTACGATAGATGTCTTCTAATTCCACGCCACTTACCTAGCTGTATACTATCACCATTGATCACTACGTTGTTTATAGCATGCTTTAGATAAAAAAAATCCCGCAATTACGCGGGGAAGCCCAAGAAAATTGGGGATAGTGTCGGAATGTTGTCGTATCGGAATTTACTTGTTGTATTAAGGTTAGTGCTCTTGCTCTTCGGCTATGCTTTGCCAACGGCGCATCTCGACCCAAATACCAATAATCGTTGCTACTATGCCAAAGATAGGCATCAGTGAAGTCTCTGTCGGTGAGCGTAGTACTAACGCACAAAAAGAAATAAAACAGAGAACCGAATAAATTGTTAATCTATCTAATCCTGTCAACATCGCCACTCCTTAGCTAGTTGCCTTTGTTTCAAGTTGTTATCAACTTGTTAATTAAGTTATAGGAAATAATTCCGTTTGCCAAGCACTTATTGCATATTTTTTCTGCAGACGTATTATTCACTCGTTAGATAGATATAGAGATACAAACCATGACATTCAAACCTGAACTGGCAACCCATACTTTAGAAGCTGAAGGCCTGCGTTGCCCGGAGCCAGTAATGATGGTCAGGAAGACAATTAGAAACATGCAGGATGGCGATGTATTACTGGTAAAAGCTGACGATCCTTCGACAACTCGAGATATTCCGAGCTTTTGTCGATTCATGGATCATCAGTTGGTAGGCCAAGCGACAGAAACTTTGCCTTACCAGTATTTGATCAGAAAGGGATTGGAGGCGTAACGCCCCACCGAGTATCAAGTATCAAAAAAGCCGCTCGTACCTTATGTTCTTAAACAGAACTCAGAGTACGAGCGGCTTTTTGTTTATTCGTTTCTAGACTTGTTTTGCAGATGCTCGAGCTGATGCTGAATTTCTCGGATATCTTTGCGCATCGGAATAATATGCGCGACCCGAATCCAAGCCTCTACCGCAAGCGCAGTCATGATGATGGCACCCGCGACCATTGGTAGCCACATGTCCGTCAACACCATGCCTAATAATGTAAGTGCAAGACCAAAAGTAAATAGATAACTTTGGCTTTGTGGAGTAATACCCATATAACGCGTCAACATAATCATGCCCTCGTGTTCTTAACTCACAATATTAAAATATCATGACAAGTATGACAGTTATATGTCCATTCGCTCGATAAACCCCACAATACTGTAAGAGTATGACCTACAACACATTACTCTACTGATTGAGTATAATAAGACTCAATACTACCTGTTAATAGAAAGCCGCAGCGATAGCTAAACCCACGAATAATAAGGCCGTGATCTTACGAATCAGGTCAAGCGGCATCTTATCTGCCGACAACTTACCGATGATAACCACTGGCACATTCGCCAATAACATACCGATCGTAGTACCTAGAATCACCCACATTAATGCATCAGAGTATTGAGCCCCTAGAATGGAGGTCGCTATCTGGGTTTTATCACCAATCTCAGCAATGAAGAACGCGATGAAACTGGCGACAAACGGGCCTCGGTTTGAGATCTGCTCATCGTCATCCAACTTATCGGGAATCAGAATCCAGCCCGCCATAGCGATGAAACTGACCACCAGCACCCACTTTAAAACTTCAGGTGAAAGATAATCGGCGACTACAACCCCGAGCCATGCAGCAAGGGCATGATTGGCAATGGTGGCAAAGAAGATAGCCGCAATGATAGGTATCGGTTTTCGATATCGACTGGCTAATAAAAGGGATAGCAACTGGGTCTTATCACCGATCTCGGCTAAGGCGACAGTTGTAATTGAAATTGCTAAAACGCTCACGACATGCTCATTTGGGATGGAGATTATTATATTTAACCAAAGACAAACCTCGCGCCCCATCCCGGTTCACGATGCTTGTCTAAGGTCTTGCTAAGCGCCACCAAGGTGGTGGTTGCCTCGAACGCCATGATGATTTTGCATCAATTATGTTGACGGACGAACTCATTCAATAGGATATGAATAAGTAAGCTACTCCCCAAAGACCGCGAGATTTTAATCACCCACGCTTTCAAACACAAGTGTCAAACTTATCAAAATATCCACTTGTGCCGAAAAACAAACATTAAAGGCAAAAAAATCCACTAAACGACATTTTAGACCACTAATTAAACAAGATTACCCCTACTCGCTTTACCAATATCTCGGTATACTCAGAGGTTATTTTTATCATTCATTTAAAAGAATCGCGCGAACCTGACTATGCAAAAATACGATATCAAAACCTTCCAGGGAATGATCCTCGCGCTGCAGGATTACTGGGCACAAAACGGTTGTACCATTGTTCAACCACTAGATATGGAAGTAGGTGCTGGCACCTCTCACCCAATGACATGTCTACGTGCACTTGGCCCAGAGCCAATGTCTACGGCGTACGTTCAACCTTCTCGTCGTCCGACCGATGGTCGTTACGGTGAAAACCCGAACCGCCTGCAGCACTACTATCAATTCCAAGTAGCTCTAAAACCTTCTCCAGATAACATCCAGGAGTTGTACTTAGGCTCGCTTGAAGTTCTTGGTGTCGACCCACTTGTTCACGACATTCGCTTCGTTGAAGATAACTGGGAAAACCCAACACTAGGCGCATGGGGCCTTGGTTGGGAAGTATGGCTAAACGGCATGGAAGTAACTCAGTTTACTTACTTCCAACAGGTTGGCGGCCTTGAGTGTAAGCCTGTAACTGGCGAGATCACTTACGGTATCGAGCGTCTAGCAATGTACATCCAGGAAGTAGATTCTGTTTACGACCTTGTATGGAACGTAGCACCAGACGGTTCTAATGTGACTTACGGTGACATCTTCCACCAAAACGAAGTTGAGCAATCAACATACAACTTCGAGCACGCAGACGTAGATTTCCTATTCACTTTCTTCGACCAGTGCGAAAAAGAGTGTAAAGAGCTACTTGAGCTTGAGAAGCCACTGCCGCTTCCAGCTTACGAGCGCATTCTAAAAGCAGGTCACGCATTCAACATCCTTGATGCGCGCAAAGCTATCTCTGTAACAGAGCGTCAACGTTACATCCTTCGTATCCGCAACCTGACTAAAGCTGTTGCAGAAGCGTACTACGCGTCACGTGAAGCACTTGGCTTCCCAATGTGCCGATCTGTAGAAGAAAAGGAAGGTAAATAATCATGGCGAAGAATTTTCTAATTGAACTGGGTACGGAAGAGCTTCCACCAACGGCACTTCGTTCTCTAGCAGAAGCCTTTGCTTCTAACTTTGAAGCGGGTCTTAAAACGGCTGAGCTTTCTCACGAAGGCATCAAGTGGTACGCAGCACCTCGTCGTCTAGCTCTTAAAGTAACCGCACTGGCTGAAGGCCAAGCTGACAAAGTCGTTGAAAAGCGTGGTCCTGCTGTTTCTGTAGCATTCGATGCTGAAGGCAACGCGACTAAAGCAGCACAAGGTTGGGCTCGTGGTAACGGTATCACTGTTGAGCAAGCTGACCGTCTGAAAACAGACAAAGGCGAGTGGCTTCTTTTCAAACAAGAAGTAGCTGGCAAACCTGTTCAAGAATTGGTGATGGATATCGCTGCGAAAGCACTGGCTGGCCTACCAATCCCTAAAGCGATGCGCTGGGGTAACTCAGACATTCAATTTATCCGTCCAGTAAAAACACTGACAGTACTACTAGGTGATGAGCTTGTTGAAGGCGAAATCCTAGGTGTAGCATCTGCTCGTACTATCCGTGGCCACCGTTTCATGGGCGAACAAGAGTTTACAATCGATTCTGCTGACCAATACCCTGCGATCCTAGAAGAGCGCGGTAAAGTAATGGCAGATTACGAAGCACGTAAAGCGATCATCCTTGCTGATTCGCAAAAAGCGGCAGCAGCGGTTGGCGGTAAAGCTGACCTAGAAGATGACCTTGTTGAAGAAGTAACGTCTCTGGTTGAATGGCCAGTAGTACTTACAGCGAAGTTTGAAGAAGAATTCCTAAAAGTCCCTTCTGAAGCTTTGGTTTACACCATGAAAGGCGACCAGAAGTACTTCCCAGTGTATGACGCTGATAAGAACCTTCTGCCAAACTTCATCTTCGTTTCGAACATCGAGTCTAAAGAGCCTCGTCACGTAATCGAAGGTAACGAGAAGGTTGTACGTCCACGTCTAGCTGATGCTGAGTTCTTCTTCAACACAGACCGTAAGCGTCCGCTTATCGACCGTCTTGCTGAACTAGAGCAAGCTATCTTCCAGAAGCAACTGGGCACTATCAAAGACAAAACCGACCGCATCACAGAACTTGCTGGCTACATTGCTGAGCAAATCGATGCTGACGTTGAAAAGTCTAAGCGTGCTGGCCTACTGGCTAAGTGTGACCTAATGACATCAATGGTATTCGAATTTACGGATACTCAAGGTGTGATGGGGATGCACTACGCGACTCACGATGGTGAAGACGAGCAAGTAGCACTGGCACTTTACGAGCAGTACATGCCTCGTTTCGCGGGTGACACACTACCAAGCACTGGTATTTCTTCTGCAGTCGCAATGGCAGACAAGCTAGACACTATCGTAGGTATCTTCGGTATTGGCCAAGCACCAAAAGGTTCTGACCCATTCGCTCTACGTCGTGCATCACTAGGTGTGCTACGTATCATCGTTGAAAACGGCTACAACCTAGACCTAACCGATCTAATCGGTAAAGCGAAAGAGCTACTAGGCGACAAGCTAACTAACGACAACGTTGAAGCTGACGTTATCGACTTCATGCTAGGTCGTTTCCGCGCATGGTACCAAGATGCTGGTTTCAGCGTTGATATCATCCAAGCGGTACTAGCACGTCGTCCAACTAAACCTGCTGATTTTGACCAACGTGTTAAAGCGGTTTCTCACTTCCGTGAACTGGAAGCAGCAGAAGCACTAGCAGCAGCGAACAAGCGTGTAGGTAATATCCTTGCGAAATTCGATGGCGAGCTACCAGCAGAAATCGATCTAGCACTTCTTCAAGAAGACGCAGAGAAAGCACTGGCTGAAAACGTTGAAGTAATGACAGAAGCACTAGAACCAGCATTCGCGACAGGCGACTACCAAGAAGCCCTAAGCAAACTTGCTGACTTACGTGAACCCGTTGATGCATTCTTCGATAACGTAATGGTTATGGCTGATGATGAAGCGCTTAAGAAGAACCGTCTAACACTACTGAACAACCTACGTAACCTGTTCCTACAGATTGCTGACATCTCTCTACTGCAAAAATAAGCACGAGTGAGACAGTTGCTCTTAGTCATACTCTGAGTAACTAACAGTAAATACCCAAAGGGAAGCGAAAGCTTCCCTTTTTGTTTTTGTGAACCAAGCATTTGTTTGTAGAGGTGTTATTGATTAACTGAATGAAACAGCACTCAGACTGTAGAGGGTATTGTTTGCTATAAATAACCTGTTTATTCAGGGGAAGGGAACAATGAAAAAGACAGTACTCGCGCTTTCAATACTCGCACTCAGCGCATGCAGCCAAACCAATGACAACAATCTACTGCTGACAATTGATAACGACACTGTCGTATTCGAATCATCCGGTAAAGGCACCGTGATTGCAGAACAGGAACTCGCTAAAGGTAGTTATACCTTCTCTATCAGCGACGCTCAAAGTACCTGTGGTACTAACTTTGCTCTGGCTGAAGAGAGTCGCATCAAATTCAATAAACCCCTTCGCCTAGACGACTGCGCCGAAAAGTCCGAAATCGCTATTAAAGTCTTTCGCGCTAACACCTATCAATTTACGCTCAACCCACAGACCAATGAACTCACGGTTCAGATAAAGCCAAAGCAGCAACAAGTTCAAAGCTTTGCCTGCCCAATACCTAGTGACCAGCCAACCACCATCAACGTTGCTCAAACCTTTGATGATGGTACCTTGGTAAGAGACGCCCTTTCAGGCAAACAAATCACAGTAACTAATGGCAGCGTCACCATGCAGCCTGCAGAAAACAGCCAAGGTATTCTGCTACTAGAGAAAGTAGAACCAGAAACCAAAGCCGATTTTAGTTGGGATAACGCCACGGTTTACTTCGTAATGACTGACCGTTTCCACAATGGCAACCCTGACAACGACAACAGCTATGGTCGCAGCCAAGACGGACAAGATGAAATCGGCACCTTCCACGGTGGTGACCTAGCAGGCTTAACCGAAAAGCTCGACTACATTGAATCGCTCGGGGCCAATGCTATCTGGATTACCTCTCCACTAGAGCAAATCCACGGCTGGGTTGGCGGTGGTGATCGCGGTGACTTCAAACACTATGGCTATCACGGCTATTACCATCAAGACTGGACCAAGCTTGATGACAACATGGGTACCGAAGACGAGCTGAAAACCTTCATCGATACCGCGCACAGCAAAGGCATTCGTGTTGTTTGGGACGTGGTGATGAACCACACTGGCTACGCCACGCTTGCCGACATGCAAGAGTTTGATTTTGGTAAACTCAACCTGACCGATGAACAAGCTAAACAAACGCTTGGTGAAAACTGGACAGATTGGCAACCCGCTAAAGGTCAGAACTGGCACTACTTCAACAACTACATCTCATACAGCGATAAAGAAGCATGGGAAAAGTGGTGGGGCAAAGCTTGGCTGCGCAGTGATATCGGAGCCTATGACTCTCCAGGTTACAATAACCTCACCATGTCTTTGGCGCATTTACCCGATTTCAAAACAGAATCGACAGAGACCACTGGGCTACCTAACTTCTATCGCAACAAGTCCACCAGCGCCACGGATGAACTCCAAACCCCTCGTGAACATCTAATCACTTGGTTGTCTGACTGGGTACGTGAATATGGCGTTGATGGTTTTAGAGTCGATACCGCCAAGCACGTTGAGTTAGACGCGTGGGCAGAGCTTAAAGAGAGCACTAACCAAGCGCTTGCAGAATGGAAGCAAAACAACCCAGACAAAGCCCTGGATGACCTACCTTTTTGGATGACAGGCGAAGTATGGGCACACAGCGTAGTCAAATCAGACTATTTTGCTAACGGCTTTGATTCGATCATCAACTTTGAATTCCAGAGTGATATCGCACCAAAGGCGCTCAAGTGCCTATCCGATCTTGATGCTGATTACCTTCGTTACGCAGAGAAGATCAACAACGACAGCGAATTCAACGTACTGAGTTACCTATCGTCTCACGACACCTCTCTATTCTGGACACAACATGGCAGCGACTTTGCGAAACAGACCAAAGCTGCAAACGCGTTGATGCTGGCTCCCGGTGCGGTGCAGATCTATTACGGAGATGAAATCGCTCGTGATTTCGGCCCAACAGGCTCAGACCCAATGCAAGGTACTCGCTCTGACATGCCTTGGGATCAAATCACCGGCGAACGTGCAGAGTTGCTAGAACACTGGCAAGCGCTTGGCCAATTCCGCCAACGCCACCCAGCGGTAGCCCAAGGTAAGCACATCATCCGTAACAGCAAGGGCTACTATGCGTTCGAACGCCAATACCAAGATGACAAGGTATTAGTCGTTTATACTGGCTCAAAGTAAGCGCTGATTGAAATAACCCACAGGAATTAAAAGGAGAAGCTTAGGCTTCTCCTTTTTTTGATCACGAAACACTCGTTCAATAAGAAAGCAGACACTCATTAGTTAAACTTTATAGAAGTTTTTTTCGTGTTAGAGCATTTGGCGCTATGCGTCGCAAAAACATTGCGGTATGTTCAAGGAATACACTGTTGGTAGACATAAGGTCTGCCTTAATGACACATAACAAGCAATCACAATGAATTAGGTAAAATAAGTAATGCAGTTCTCTAAGTTTGGTGAAAAATTTAATCGATACTCTGGAATCACTCGTTTAATGGATGATTTGAATGATGGCCTGCGCACTCCTGGAGCAATCATGCTCGGTGGTGGCAACCCAGCCGCTATCCCAGCCATGCTCGATTACTTTAACCAAGCCAGTGCCGACATGCTCGCCAGTGGAGAACTCATCGCCGCCCTCGCCAACTACGATGGTCCGCAAGGCAAAGACAGCTTCATCAAATCGTTAGCTACAATGCTAAAAGATACTTACGGCTGGGACATCAGTGAGAAGAACATTAGCCTAACTAATGGTAGCCAAAGTGGCTTCTTCTACTTATTCAACTTGTTAGCAGGTCAGCAGCCAGATGGCTCACACAAGAAAATCTTGCTGCCAATCGCGCCTGAGTACATCGGTTACGGCGATGCTGGCATTGATGACGATATATTTATCTCATATCACCCAGAAATAGAGTTGCTTGAAAACAGACAGTTCAAATACCACGTTGATTTTGAGAAGCTCAAGGTTGATGACTCGGTTGCCGCTATCTGTGCTTCTCGCCCAACCAACCCAACTGGTAACGTGCTGACCGACGAAGAAGTCCGTAAACTGGATAAGCTAGCGCGTGAAAACAACATCCCGCTGCTGATCGATAATGCCTATGGCTTGCCGTTTCCAAACATCATCTTTGAAGATGTCGAACCGTTCTGGAATGAAAACACCATTCTGTGCATGAGCTTATCTAAGCTTGGTTTGCCTGGTGTGCGTTGCGGTATCGTGATTGCGAGCGAAGAAGTAACACAAGCTCTGACCAACATGAATGGCATTATCAGCCTAGCACCTAATAGTGTTGGCCCTGCGATTGCTAACCACATGATTGAAAAAGGCGATTTACTGCGCTTAAGTAGCGAGGTAATCAAACCTTTCTATAAAGATAAGTCTCTACGTGCAGTTGAGCTCTTACAAGAAGCGATCGACGACCCTCGCTTCCGTATCCACAAGCCTGAAGGCGCGATTTTCTTATGGCTATGGTTTGATGAGTTGCCAATTACCACCATGGAGCTGTACGACCGCCTCAAAGCTCGTGGCGTATTGATTGTTCCTGGTGAATACTTCTTTATCGGCCAAGAAGATGAGTGGGATCATGCCCACCAGTGCTTACGTATGAACTACGTGCAAGATGATGAAGCAATGCAGAAAGGCATTTCAATCATTGCAGAGGAAGTGAAAAAGGCTTACTCAGAACAGTAATCAAAGCTTTTAGGTTACTGTAGGCCAAATACAAAAAAGAGCACCTCATAAGGTGCTCTTTCACTTTTACTTTCCGATATTTATTAGCTCAAATGAGCTAATAACGCTTAACCTTCTAGAAGACTATTACCATTAATAGCAATCTTACGCGGTTGCATCGCTTCTGGGATCTCGCGTTCTAGGTCGATGTGAAGGAGACCATTTTCCATGCTTGCGCCTACCACTTTTACATAGTCAGCCAGTTGGAATTTACGTTCGAAATCGCGCTCTGCAATACCTTGATATACGAAGGTTTTCTCTACTTCTTCTTTACGCTCACCTTTCACAATTAGCGTATTCTCTTTTTGAGTCAGATCTAATTGGTCATCTGCAAAGCCAGCGACTGCCATAGTAATACGGTAGTTATTCTCGTCTTTTTGCTCGATGTTATAAGGAGGGTAACCGCCAGAAGTATTTTTCGATGTGTTCGCTTCCATCATGTTGAATAGACGATCGAAGCCGATTGCGTTGCGGTAAAGTGGAGTGAAATCTACAGTTCTCATAATGCTATCCTTTTAGTAAGCAATAGTCTTAGCTGTGATTTTTACTAAGATCGAACTTGTGAGTGACCCAGTAAACAGCTAAGGGATTCAGTTTGCATTCCTCGGGTTTCGCCTCTTTTGGCGACAACGCTGGGACATGACAATGAATCAATTTTTAAATTGTGTGCTGCCAAAGTTATCCTCTATTGAGCGATACTCTAGCAACGGTTATGAAGGTTCTGTTTCTTCTCTTGTAGAGCAAGACAGTCATCCTCTTCACAACTAGATATGTGGATTGAGCAAAATAGTTTCAAGGGATTATTTTCAATTATTTTTTCAACTCAATATTTTTCAAGACCTTACAGAGACAAAAAAGCACCGCCAATAGGCAGTGCTTTCATAATTTTATGAACTTAATCAATACAACGAAGACATCAATTTAATTGCTTCGAGGCTAAGTTAGTTCGCATTAGTTCAAGCGAAATAACGACGCATCGCAGTAATTAAACGTCTAAGTTTGCTACTTTCAATGCATTCTCTTCGATGAAGTTACGACGAGGCTCTACTTGGTCGCCCATCAACGTTGTAAACAACAGATCTGCACCAACGGCATCGTCAATGGTTACTTGCATCATACGGCGAGTTTCAGGATCCATTGTCGTTTCCCAAAGCTGGTCAGGGTTCATCTCACCTAGACCTTTGTATCGTTGCAAGCTTAAGCCACGACGAGACTCTTTCACCAACCAGTTCAGAGCTTCAACAAAGCTAGAAACCGCTTGAGTACGCTCACCACGCTTGATGTAAGCGCCTTCTTCAATCAAGCCATCAAGGGCTTCAGATAGATCAGCCAGCTTCGCGAACTCTTTCGAGTTAATCAGATCAATGCTTAGTAGGTGTTCATGAGTTACACCATGAGTACGAACCACGATCTTAGGTACGCTCAAACCTAGCTCTTCATGTTTTTCAACTTCAAGGCTGTATTGGCTAGCACCGACTTCTTTCGCGTTTAGCTGTTCTACAAGCTGCTTACCCCAAGCTTCAACTGCCACGTCATCATGACACTGCTCAGCCGTTAGACGAGGAACGTAAATCAGTTCGTGAACCAATGCGCGTGGGTAACGGCGGCTCATGCGGTCAACAAGCTTAATACCCGCATTGTATTGCTGAACAAGCTTCTCTAGACCTTCACCTGCGAACGCTGGCGCTTCAGGGTTTACGTGCAGTTCTGCATTGTCTAAAGCCAAAGATACTTGATACTGGTTCATCGCATCTTCATCTTTAATGTATTGCTCTTGCTTACCTTTCTTCACTTTGTAAAGTGGCGGTTGAGCAATGTAAATGTAACCACGTTCAATCAGCTCAGGCATTTGACGGTAGAAGAACGTCAGTAGCAGTGTACGGATGTGAGAACCATCGACATCGGCATCGGTCATGATAATGATGTTATGGTAACGCAGTTTATCTGGGTTGTATTCGTCACGGCCAATACCACAACCAAGTGCAGTGATTAGCGTTGCGACTTCTTGAGAAGACAGCATTTTATCGAAACGTGCTTTCTCTACGTTAAGGATTTTACCTTTAAGCGGTAGGATTGCTTGGTTCTTACGGTTACGCCCCTGCTTAGCTGATCCGCCAGCAGAGTCTCCTTCCACAATATACAGTTCAGACAGTGCAGGATCTTTTTCCTGACAGTCAGCGAGTTTACCTGGAAGGCCTGCTAAATCTAATGCGCCTTTACGACGTGTCATCTCACGCGCTTTACGCGCTGCATCACGAGCTCGTGCTGCATCGATAATTTTCGAACAAACGATTTTCGCTTCACCTGGATTCTCAATGAGGAACTCAGACAATTTCTCACCCATAGTAGACTCTACGGCAGACTTCACTTCTGAAGAAACCAGCTTGTCTTTAGTTTGGCTTGAGAACTTAGGATCTGGCACTTTCACCGAAACAATCGCCGTCAAACCTTCACGAGCATCATCACCTGATGTTGAAGTCTTCGCTTTCTTCGAGAAGCCTTCTTTGTCCATGAAGCTATTCAATGTACGAGTTAGTGCAGCACGGAAACCTGCTAAGTGAGCACCACCATCGCGTTGAGGGATGTTGTTGGTGAAACAGTAGATGTTTTCTTGGTAGCCATCATTCCACTGCATCGCAACTTCAACGGTAATACCGTCTTCACGCTCAGAGTTAAAGTGGAAGATTTTTTGGATGATTGGCGTTTTGTTAGTATTAAGGTGCTCAACAAACGCTTGGATACCGCCTTCGTATTCGAAGTGATCCATTTTGTCTTCTTCGCGCTCGTCAATCAGCTTAATTGACACACCTGAGTTCAAGAATGATAGCTCACGTAGACGCTTAGCTAAAATATCATAATGGAACTCGATGTTAGTGAAGGTTTCTTCACTCGGCCAGAAACGAATCTCTGTACCGGTTTTATCCGTGTCACCGATAACAGCTAGTGGCGCTTGAGGCTCACCGTGGCTGTAGGTTTGAGTGTGGATTTTGCCACCACGGTGGATAGTAAGAGTAACTTGCTTAGAAAGTGCGTTAACTACTGAAACACCAACACCATGCAGACCACCAGATACCTTGTACGAGTTATCATCGAACTTACCACCAGCGTGAAGAACCGTCATGATTACTTCTGCTGCTGATACGTTTTCTTCTGGGTGCAATTCTGTTGGGATACCACGGCCGTCATCGCTTACAGACACAGAACTATCTTCATGGATAGTTACAATAATGTCATTACAGTGACCAGCTAGCGCTTCATCAATAGAGTTATCTACCACCTCAAAAACCATGTGGTGCAGACCGGTACCATCATCCGTGTCGCCAATGTACATTCCAGGACGCTTACGTACCGCATCCAGACCCTTCAGTACTTTAATACTCGATGAATCGTAATTATCTGACATAGTTACTCTCTGACTAATTATCCTTGCTCTATTTTGCCATGTTCCACATGAAACATCCTGCTATTTTCGTCATGCATATCAGCAATCTGATCAGCGGTAATAGAGCTTACAAAAACTTGAGCCTTAGTCGCCTTTAAACACTCAGCAAGACGTGCTCGGCGTTGGCTATCTAATTCGGAAGCGAAGTCATCTATTAAATAGATGCACTGCTTACCTGTCATTTGGGTGAGGTGCTGCCCTTGTGCTACGCGCAACGCGCACACCATCAACTTCAATTGACCTCGTGACAAGACATCTTCCACTGGAGTGCCGTTCACTTTTATCTTTAGATCCGCTTTGTTTGGCCCACTAAATGTGTAACCAAGCTGCTGATCCCTTTCAAAATTCTTTTCTAATATCTCAGCGTATGGGGTGTCTTTATCCCAACCACGATAGTAGTTAATCTTTATCTCAAACTCAGGAAGGAAGGTCGCACAGATTTCCTCTGCCACTTCTTTTAACTGCTCAACGTAGGTAGCGCGCCATTGGCTGATGCTTTCTGCTAAACGGGCTAATTCTTGATCCCAATAGCTTAGCTCTCGATAATTCGTTGCCGTTTTCAATAATGCATTACGCTGTTTATTGAGTCGCTTGACCCTGCCCCATGCATCATAAAAACCAGACTCACTATGGAAGACTCCCCAATCAATGAATGCCCGGCGATGTTTAGGTCCATCCGTCAGTAAATCAAACCCTTCAGGATGAATCAACTGCAATGGTAATACTTGAGCTAGCTGAGCTAATTTTTGCCCAGTTTGACCGCTTATTTTAACCTCTGTCGTGCCATCGCGCTGCTTATTAATGCCAATTGGCAGCTCAAATTGATCCGAGGTCATAAAACGGCCATGAACAAACAGTTCGCTACACTCATTTTGAATGATACGACCGGTTAATGAGCTTTTGAATGAGCGACCATGTCCGAGCAGATACACCGCTTCCAGGACACTGGTTTTGCCGCTACCGTTAGCCCCTATAAGAAAGTTAAAGCCTGATGACGGTTGAATGTCACAGGCTTCTATATTTCTAAATTGCTTAACGATTAAGCGCGATAAAGGCATAACGTCTTCATATTAATCTTCAATCACGACTCGGTAGGTCAACATATTGCAGCTTATAAACGAATTGGCATAACAACGTACATCGCGCTGTCATCTTGTGCATTTTCAATCAAGGCACTCGCATTAGCGTCTGACATTGAGATACGAACTTGTTCACAACGCAGTGTGTTCAGAACATCCAATACGTAGCTTACGTTAAAGCCAATCTCTAGCGCGTCACCGTCGAAATTAACATCTAGCACTTCTTCTGCTTCTTCTTGTTCTGGGTTGTTCGCTGTAATACGCATCTCGCTATCCACAAGATTAACTCGAACACCACGGAATTTTTCATTCGACAGAATCGCTGCACGAGAAAATGCGGAGCGTAATTCATCACAACCGGCTTCAAGTGTCTTGGTAGTATTTTGCGGCATTACGCGGCGATAATCAGGGAAACGACCATCAACGAGCTTAGAAGTAAAGACATAGTTGTTCACTTCAGCACGCACATTAGAGTTGCCAATTTGCAGCGTTACAGGCTGTTCAGGCGCATCCAATAACTTCACTAGCTCTTGAACACCTTTACGGGGAACAATGATCTGCTTCTGGGCAAAGTCAGCACCCAATTGCGCTTGAGATACTGCCATACGGTGACCATCAGTCGCTACGCTGCGTAAGATAGAACCTTCAATCTCAAACAACATGCCGTTGAGGTAGTAACGAACATCCTGGTTCGCCATTGAGAATTGGGTTTTCTCGATAAGACCGCGTAGCTCAGCCTGTGTCACAGACACTTCAACTTCACTGCTCCAGTCTTCAATGTTTGGAAAATCTGCCGCTGGTAATGTTGCCAATGAGAAACGGCTACGACCAGAGCGAACCTGAATACGGTCACCATCCAATACCACAGTGATCACTGAGCTGTCTGGTAAACCACGGCAAATATCTAGGAACTTACGTGAAGGCACAGTAATGCTGCCCGCTTCGAAATCACCTTCAAGCGTTACACGGCTGATCAATTCAACTTCTAGATCCGTCGCTGTCATCGACAACACGTTATCTTCTACTTTAATTAGTAGGTTTCCTAGAATTGGAAGCGTTGGCCTGCCACCGAGTGCGCCAGATACTTGTTGTAATGGCTTAATCAGGTGACTACGTTCAATGGTAAATTTCATATCTTGCTCTTACGGTCTAAATGGCACTGCGTAATAGTACGTGGCCAAGATTCTGCTTATTAAGGTTAAGAATACTGTGTATTAAGAAGAAAGGGTACGAATCAAGTTCGAATAATCTTCTTTAATGTCGTGGCTCTCTTCACGCAGCTGAGCAATTTTACGACAAGCATGCAGTACAGTCGTGTGGTCACGGCCACCGAATGCATCGCCAATCTCAGGCAAGCTGTGGTTTGTTAGCTCTTTAGCCAGAGCCATCGCCAATTGACGTGGACGAGCAACAGAACGAGAGCGACGTTTCGACAAGAGATCGGCTACTTTGATTTTGTAGTACTCGGCTACTGTCTTCTGAATATTATCAATGGTGACCAATTTCTCTTGCAGTGCAAGTAGGTCACGCAGTGCTTCACGTACGAAATCGATCGTAATCGGGCGACCAGTGAAGTTCGCATTCGCGATAACACGGTTCAATGCGCCTTCCAGTTCACGAACGTTAGAACGTAGACGCTTAGCAATAAAGAAAGCCACTTCATCCGCAAGGTGGATTTGGTGGTCTTCTGCTTTCTTCATCAAGATAGCAACCCGCGTTTCAAGCTCTGGTGGCTCAATCGCAACCGTCAAACCCCAACCGAAGCGAGATTTAAGGCGATCCTCTACCCCGTTGATCTCTTTAGGATAACGGTCAGAAGTTAGGATGATCTGTTGGTTGCCTTCAAGCAGTGCGTTAAAGGTATGGAAGAACTCTTCTTGAGAGCGCTCTTTATTAGCGAAGAATTGGATATCATCGATAAGCAAAGCATCAACACTACGGTAGTAACGTTTAAATTCTTCGATCGCATTGTTTTGGAGCGCTTTCACCATGTCTTGAACAAAGCGCTCGGAGTGCATGTAAACCACTTTAGCATTCGGTTTATTATCGACAATGGCATTACCCACCGCATGCAACAAGTGCGTTTTACCTAAACCAGTACCACCATACAAAAACAACGGGTTATAAGCTGTTCCTGGGTTATCAGAAACCTGACGTGCCGCAGCCAAACCCAGTTGGTTCGACTTACCTTCAACAAAGTTATTAAACTTATGCTTTGGGTTCACGTTTGAACGGTGGTTAAGGTCAACCGCCACAGGCTCTTCATCGCGCCAGATATTGTGAACAGGCTTACGAGCTTGTAACTGCGCAGGTGCGGATGACTCAGCGGCCACATCGGCTGCCGTACGTGTACGCGCCGGTGCTGGTGTCGCAGGTTTAGGAGCAATCACGCGCTTGCTTCCCACTTCAAAATGCAGATGTGGGATATCGTTACCACAATATTCTTGCAGTAAACGGTTAATGCTATTTAGATACTTATCGCGAACCCAATCGAGTACGAAACGGTTCGGTGCAAATAGAGTTAGAGTATTGTCATTGAGTTCCGCTTGTAACGGACGAACCCACATACTGAATTCTGTAGCTGGTAACTCTTCTTGAAGCTGTTGCAAACACTGCAACCAAAGCGAAGATGACACGGTGCCCTCACTCTATTTAAGTAATATGAAATGACTGCTAATTTTACCTGTTGATAAGTCAGATCACCAGCAATTGATCACAGATCCAGTGAATAAGATCCAAGTTATTCACAATAAATTTGTAATTTATCGGTGGATCCACACATCTTGCCCCTAATTTACTCACATAATGATCCACTTATGCCCGGATCCTTACTAGTTATCCCCAAAATGGGAATTCAATCTGGTTATGGTTAATAACATCTGGTTATTTATTCTAGAGAGCATTTTCCCAGTAACATCCAATCCCATAAATATAAGGAGTTACCAAATGAATAACTGGATTAAGGCTGCAATTGCGGCTATCGCACTCTCTGCTGCTACTGTTCAAGCTGCGACTGAAGTTAAAGTCGGTATGTCTGGTCGCTATTTCCCGTTTACGTTCGTTAAACAAGACCAACTACAAGGTTTTGAAGTGGATTTATGGGATGAGATCGGTAAGCGTAACGATTACAACGTTGAATACGTAACGGCAAACTTCTCTGGTCTGTTTGGTCTTCTTGAAACGGGTCGAATTGATACCATTTCAAACCAAATTACAATGACGGATGCGCGTAAAGCGAAATATCTTTTCGCAGACCCTTACGTAGTAGACGGCGCACAAATTACCGTTCGTAAAGGTAATGACACCATCAAAGGAATCGAAGACCTAGATGGTAAGACGGTTGCGGTAAACCTTGGCTCAAACTTTGAGCAACTGCTGCGCAGCTACGACAAAGATGGCAAAATCAATGTGAAAACCTACGATACAGGTATTGAGCATGATGTCGCTCTTGGCCGTGCAGATGCGTTCGTTATGGATCGCCTATCAGCACTAGAACTTATCAAGAAGACAGGTCTACCATTACAGCTAGCGGGACAACCATTCGAAACAATTGAAAACGCTTGGCCTTTCGTTGACAACGACAACGGTAAAAAACTGCAAGCAGAAGTAAATAAAGCATTAGCAGCAATGCGCGAAGATGGTACGTTAGAAAGTATCTCTCAGAAATGGTTTGGTGCGGATATTACTCATAAGTAATTACTCACTTTCTCCATTCAAAGCCCACTGCTTTACACAGCGGTGGGCTTTTTGCTTTTGAGTTCAGATTAAAAAGCCTGATATAACAGTATTTCCAAACAACACTTCCAATAAAAATACGAGATAGATTATGGGATTTGACTTTAATTACATGCTAGAGCTACTGCCAATACTGCTGAAGTATCTTGGCACAACCATGGAGATGGCGACCTGGGGTTTGTTCTTTGCTCTTATCCTGTCTTTGATATTGGCAAATATTCGTGTATTCAAAATCCCAGTGCTCGATCAACTGAGTCAGCTGTATATTAGCTTCTTTCGCGGAACTCCGCTGCTAGTACAGTTGTTCCTTCTATACTACGGCCTACCGCAGGTATTTCCGTGGATGGTTGGACTCGATGCGTTTGGCGCGGCCGTGATTGGTTTAACCCTTCACTTTGCCGCTTATATGGCAGAGAGTATTCGTGCCGCGATTATTGGTATTGATCGCAGCCAAATGGAAGCCAGTTTGTCTGTAGGCATGACAACTAGCCAAGCAATGCGACGAGTCGTCTTACCGCAAGCAACTCGCGTGGCATTGCCTTCATTGATGAACTACTTCATCGACATGATAAAATCGACTTCACTTGCATTCACCCTAGGTGTAGCCGAAATCATGGCCAAAGCTCAGATGGAAGCGTCTTCAAGTTTCCGTTTCTTCGAGGCTTTCTTAGCTGTAGCGCTGATTTATTGGGGCGTGGTCGTTATCCTCACTCGTATTCAAATTTGGGCCGAAGTGAAACTGAATAAGGCGTATGTACGATGATCAAATTACAAAATATCCACAAGCAGTTTGGTGACACCGAAGTATTGAAAGGGATCGACCTTGAAATCAAACAAGGTGAGATAATTGTCATCATAGGTTCGAGTGGAACAGGTAAGTCCACACTGCTACGTTGCGTAAATTTTCTCGAGCAAGCCGATCAAGGTACGATTTCGATTGACGATATCAAGGTTGATGCTAAGAAACATACCAAAGCAGAGGTGCTGGCACTGCGCCGTAAGACCGGTTTTGTATTCCAAAACTATGCGTTATTTGCTCACCAAACTGCGAAGCAGAATATTGCTGAAGGTTTGATTACCGTTCGAGGTTGGAAAAAGAAGCAAGCCCATGAAAAAGCGCAACAAATACTCGATGATATTGGTCTAGGAGAAAAAGCAGATAGCTACCCTGCTGCGCTTTCTGGAGGTCAACAACAACGCGTTGGGATCGGCCGAGCAATGGCCCTTCAACCAGAGCTTTTGTTGTTCGATGAGCCTACTTCAGCGCTCGATCCTGAATGGGTTGGTGAAGTACTTAACCTCATGAAAAAATTAGCAAATCAGCATCAAACTATGCTGGTGGTTACCCATGAAATGCAGTTCGCTAGAGAGGTCGCAGACCGAGTGATCTTCATGGCCGATGGCCACATTGTCGAGCAGGGATCTCCACAGGATATCTTTGGTAATCCACAGGATCCAAAATTAAAAAAATTCTTAAATAAGGTTGGGATCGACTAAGGATCCTTGTGATTTTAGTTATTCTACGTATAATCCCCCGACCGGAATTTTAGTTAACCCAATCATTGACACTTTTTGTGACAGTGATTACAATTCCGCCTCTTTGTTGAGAGGCGTCGGTTTTCCTTTCTTATATAAAGAAGAGAAAAAATGCCCACGCCGGGTTTAACAAAAACCTAAAACTACTGATCAGTAAGGTAATTACAATGAAACGCACTTTTCAACCTACAGTTCTAAAGCGTAAGCGTACTCACGGTTTCCGTGCTCGCATGGCTACTAAGAACGGTCGCGCAACAATCAATGCACGTCGTGCAAAAGGCCGTAAGCGTCTTTCTAAGTAATCTTTGATTATTTTGAATAAGCTAGCCTTCGGTCGGGAGTTACGCTTGTTAACTCCCGAACATTATCAGAATGTCTTCAAGCAAGCTCATCGAGCTGGCTCCCCTCATTTCACCATCATTGCCCGAAATAACTCTCTTTCAAATCCTCGCCTTGGATTAGCCGTTCCGAAAAAACAGATTAAAACCGCCGTGGGTCGTAACCGATTCAAGCGTCTTACTCGTGAAAGCTTTCGTAACATTCAACACAAACTTCCTAACAAAGATTATGTTGTAATAGCTAAAAAGAGCGCGCAAGATTTAAGCAATGAAGAAATGTTCAAGCTACTCGACAAATTATGGCTTCGCCTGTCTCGCCCTTCGCGTGGATAGCGCTAATACCCATCTATTTTTATAGATGGTTTATTAGTCCACTCATCGGCCCACGCTGCCGATTTACTCCAACCTGCTCTTTATATGCGATAGAAGCGTTGAAAGCTCACGGTTTTGTAAAAGGGTGTTGGTTATCAGGCAAACGTCTATTAAAATGCCATCCTTTGAACGAAGGGGGCTTTGACCCCGTTCCACCAGTCCAAAAACAAGACAGAGATAAATAACGATGGATTCTCAACGTAATATCCTGTTAATCGCATTGGCTTTGGTTTCTTTCCTACTTTTCCAACAATGGAATGTAGCTAAGAACCCGGCTCCACAAGCGATTGAGCAGGCACAATCTGGCAGCACCCTACCAGCGCCATCTTATGCAGATGATCTAGACCCAGCTCCGGGCCAAGTTGCTTCTGCAAAAACTATCACAGTAACAACTGATGTACTGACTCTGTCAATTGATACGGTTGGTGGTGATGTCGTTAAAGCAAATCTAAATGATTACTCTGCAGAGTTCGATTCTGAAGATACTTTTGTTCTTCTTAAGAACGAACCAGGTCACCAATTTATCGCTCAAAGCGGTCTAGTGGGTCCTCAAGGTATCGACCTAAGCAGCACAAACCGCCCTAGCTACACAGTTTCAGCAGATAGCTTCACACTTGCTGATGGTCAGGATGAACTACGCATCCCGATGACTTACCAAGCGAACGGCCTTGAGTACACGAAAACATTCGTCCTTAAGCGTGGTAGCTACGCAATGGATGTTGAATACGATGTAGTCAACAACTCTGGTAACAACGCGACATTCGGCATGTACGCTCACCTACGTCAGAACGTTATGGACGACGGTGGTAGCCTAACAATGCCAACTTACCGTGGTGGTGCTTACTCTACGGAAGATACACGCTATAAAAAATACAGCTTCGACGACATGCAAGATCGCAACCTGTCTCTTAACCTAGCAAATGGTCAAGGTTGGGCAGCGATGATTCAGCACTACTTTGCAAGTGCATGGATTCCACGCGACGAAGCAGGCAGCAACCTTTACACTCGTGTCATTGGTAACCTTGGCGACATCGGTGTTCGCATGCCGAACAAAACCATTGCTACTGGCGACGAAGCAAGCTTTAAAGCAACGCTTTGGGTTGGTCCTAAACTTCAAGACCAAATGGCTGCTGTTGCACCAAACCTAGACCTAGTAGTTGACTACGGTTGGTTATGGTTCATTGCTAAACCACTTCATACTCTGCTTTCGTTCATTCAAGGCATCGTTGTGAACTGGGGTCTGGCAATCATCTGTCTAACGTTCATCGTTCGTGGTGCTATGTACCCACTAACGAAAGCTCAGTACACGTCTATGGCGAAAATGCGTATGCTTCAGCCTAAGCTGACTGCAATGCGTGAGCGTATTGGCGACGACCGTCAACGCATGAGCCAAGAAATGATGGAGCTTTACAAGAAAGAAAAAGTAAACCCACTGGGTGGCTGTTTACCTATCCTTCTACAAATGCCTATCTTCATTTCACTATACTGGGCACTAATGGAGTCAGTTGAACTGCGTCATTCACCGTTCTTCGGTTGGATTACTGACCTTTCAGCACAAGACCCATACTACATTTTGCCACTTCTGATGGGTGCTTCAATGTTCCTAATCCAGAAGATGAGCCCGACAACTGTAACGGATCCGATGCAGCAGAAGATCATGACCTTTATGCCGGTTATGTTCACATTCTTCTTCCTGTTCTTCCCTTCAGGTCTGGTTCTTTACTGGCTAGTATCGAACATCGTAACTCTGATTCAGCAAACGCTTATCTATCGCGCGCTGGAAAAGAAAGGCTTACATTCTAAGTAAGTTCGATAACAGAAAGAGATAAAGAAAGGCGACCAAAAGGTCGCCTTTTTGTTTTTAGCTGATTACAATTCAGCTAATTGATTAATCGTGAACGCCCCATTGTGGCTTTCACATGCTAGCAGGCACAACTATGACTACAGATACGATTGTTGCTCAAGCGACCGCGCCTGGCCGTGGTGGCGTAGGTATTATCCGCGTTTCCGGCCCACTGGCCACTCAGGTTGCATTAGAAGTAACAGGCAAAACACTCAAGCCTCGCTATGCGGAGTACCTGCCGTTTAAATCTCAGGATGGCATCGAACTCGACCAAGGTATCGCGCTTTACTTCCCTAACCCACATTCGTTTACTGGCGAAGACGTGTTAGAGCTGCAAGGTCACGGCGGACCAGTGGTTATGGACATGCTAATCAAACGCATCCTAACTATCACAGGCGTGCGTGCTGCACGTCCTGGTGAGTTCTCAGAGCGTGCCTTCTTGAACGACAAGATGGACTTAACGCAAGCCGAAGCCATTGCTGATTTAATTGATGCAAGTTCGGAAGAGGCGGCAAAATCGGCACTACAGTCTCTACAAGGTGAGTTCTCTAAACGCATTAACACGCTGGTTGATTCACTGATACACCTACGAATCTATGTTGAAGCGGCTATCGATTTCCCTGAAGAAGAAATTGATTTTCTTGCCGACGGTAAAGTAAGTGCTGACTTACAGGCTATCATCGACAATCTGGAAGCCGTGCGCCAAGAAGCCAATCAAGGTGCCATCATGCGTGAAGGCATGAAGGTGGTGATAGCCGGGCGCCCAAATGCGGGGAAATCGAGCTTATTGAATGCATTATCAGGCAAAGAATCTGCAATTGTTACCGATATTGCAGGCACCACACGTGATGTACTGCGTGAACATATCCATATTGATGGTATGCCACTGCATATTATTGATACCGCAGGCCTGCGTGATGCTTCAGATGAAGTAGAAAAAATTGGTATTGAACGAGCTTGGGAAGAAATTGCTCAGGCAGACCGAGTTTTATTTATGGTCGATGGCACCACAACAGACGCAACTGACCCGCAAGATATCTGGCCAGATTTCGTTGATCGACTACCAAATAATATCGGTATGACAGTGATCCGAAATAAAGCGGATCAAACCAGTGAAGAACTAGGTATTTGCCACGTTAACGATCCCACTCTAATTCGCTTATCAGCGAAAACAGGCGAAGGGGTCGACGCATTGCGCAGCCACCTTAAAGAGTGCATGGGGTTTGCTGGTGGGAATGAGGGCGGTTTCATGGCACGTCGTCGTCACTTAGACGCCTTAGAACGTGCATCAGAGCACTTGGACATCGGCCAACAACAGCTTGAAGGTTATATGGCCGGAGAGATCTTGGCAGAAGAGCTTCGAATCACTCAGCAACATCTTAATGAGATCACGGGTGAATTTAGTTCAGATGACTTATTAGGTCGCATCTTCTCTTCATTCTGTATTGGCAAATAATCTTTAAAGGCCGGCTTATGCTGGCCTTTTCTTTAGTAAGGACAGTTTAATGATCCACATTATTACAGGCAGTACCTTAGGTGGTGCTGAGTACGTTGGCGATCACCTTAATGAGCTTCTTGAAGAGCAAGGTCAAGAGATAACCCTTCATAACCAGCCGGAATACGATGACATTCCCCAACAAGGCTTTTGGTTGTTAGTGACTTCAACTCATGGTGCTGGCGAGTTTCCAGATAATATTAAGCCGTTTATCGACGCATTGACCCAGCAATCACCAGATTTAAGTCAGATTCGCTTTGCTGTCGTAGCGCTTGGGGATTCAAGTTACGATACCTTCTGTTTGGCGGGAAAATCAGTCCACAGCTTGCTGAAAGAGCTCGATGCCCACCCTATTTCTGACTGTTTTACCATCGATGTATTGGAAACTCCGGTACCTGAAGACGCTGCAGAAGCATGGTTTAACGATCATAGTGACCAGTTTTAAACTCTCCTATATCCCAAAAAGCGGCTTATGCCGCTTTTTTTGCCTCTGAATATCGTGATTGTGAATAACTTTTTTCCAAAAAAATTAAAAACTATCCATTTATTTTCAATTTCTTCTGTGGATAAGATCATACATATACGGTGATTAACCTATAGTTATCCAAATAACAAGTTTTAGACTAATTTCTCCCTGTGAATAAGTAGCCATTTTGATCCCAGCTAATCCTCATTATGATCAAAGTTAGATCACATGGTTTGATCCAAAAAAGATCCATGATCTTGTTGATCATTTTTGACTTATCCACAGACACCCTCGATCCTAATAATAGATCTAATAAAAGATCTCTTTAAAGATCTTATCTATATTAATTAAAAACTGCTTTTTCGAAAAATTCCAAAAACGTTTTCTCAAGCTATGAAAACAGGTAGAATATCGCTCCTTTTTATCTGTCTAGAAAACATTTGAATACCTGAGGTTGGTTCATGCTTTATCACGAAAAATTTGACGTCATCGTTGTTGGTGGTGGCCATGCAGGAACGGAAGCCGCACTCGCATCTGCACGTACTGGTCAAAGTACGTTATTACTTACTCATAATATCGATACGTTAGGACAAATGTCTTGCAACCCAGCTATTGGCGGGATCGGTAAGGGCCATTTGGTTAAAGAGGTCGATGCAATGGGTGGATTAATGGCGCAAGCTATTGATCATGCAGGTATTCAGTTCAGAACATTGAACGCATCAAAAGGCCCTGCAGTTCGTGCGACTCGTGCACAAGCTGACCGCGCACTTTACAAAGCTTTTGTTCGAAATGCTCTTGAAAACACACCAAACCTAACTTTGTTCCAACAATCGGTTGATGATTTGATCGTTGAACAAGATCAAGTGGTCGGTGTGGTGACGCAGATGGGCCTTAAGTTCCGCGCTGATGCTGTGGTACTGACTGTTGGCACCTTCCTAGGCGGAAAGATCCATATTGGTATGGAAAGTTCTTCTGGTGGTCGAGCCGGTGATCCACCATCGATCGCACTTGCTGACCGTCTTCGTGATCTTCCATTCCGAGTTGATCGCCTGAAAACAGGTACACCCCCTCGTATCGATGCGCGTAGCGTTGATTTTTCTGAGCTTGAGGTTCAGCACGGTGATAACCCGACGCCTGTTTTCTCGTTCATGGGTAGCCGAACTCAACAGCCTCGTCAAATTCCATGTTACATCACGCATACCAATGAAAATACGCATGACGTTATTCGCGCTAACCTAGATCGCAGCCCAATGTACGCGGGTGTGATTGAAGGTATTGGCCCTCGCTACTGTCCTTCGATTGAAGACAAAGTGATGCGTTTTGCTGATAAGAACAGTCACCAAATTTTTATCGAACCTGAGGGTCTAACGACTCATGAGCTATACCCGAATGGTATCTCTACCAGTCTACCGTTTGATGTACAGGTTCAAATTGTTCGTTCGATGAAGGGCTTTGAAAATGCTCATATCGTTCGCCCTGGCTATGCGATTGAGTACGATTTCTTTGATCCTCGCGACCTTAAGCTGACTTACGAAACTAAGTTTATTAAAGGTCTATTCTTTGCGGGTCAAATCAACGGTACCACTGGCTACGAAGAAGCAGCTGCACAAGGCTTGATGGCAGGTCTCAATGCAAGTTTGTTTACTCAAGGCAAAGAAGGCTGGAGCCCGCGTCGCGATCAAGCTTACATGGGCGTTCTTATCGATGACTTATCGACGATGGGCACCAAAGAACCTTACCGTATGTTTACGTCTCGCGCGGAATACCGTTTGCTCCTTCGTGAAGACAACGCTGATATCCGTTTGACGGAAAAATCACGTGAACTTGGCTTGGTGGATGACGCTCGTTGGGCTCGATTCAATGAGAAAGTAGAAAACATGGAGAAAGAGCGTCAACGTCTGAAAGAAACGTGGATTAATCCTAAATCTGAAGATATTGATCAACTGAACCAAATTCTTAAAACACCAATGTCTCGTGAAGCGAGCGGTGAAGATCTTCTTCGTCGCCCTGAAATGACTTATTCACAGCTAACTGCATTGGATCGTTTTGGTCCGGCACTGGAAGATCAACAAGCGTCTGAGCAAGTTGAGATCCAAGTAAAGTACGATGGTTATATCCAGCGTCAACAAGATGAAATTGAAAAATCACTGCGTCATGAAAACACCAAACTGCCGGCTGACATCGACTACAGCAAGGTAAAAGGGCTTTCTAATGAAGTGGTTCTAAAACTAACTACCGCTAAACCTGACTCGATCGGTATTGCATCGCGTATCTCTGGTATTACACCTGCTGCAATCTCGATTTTGTTGGTTTATCTGAAAAAGCATGGCCTGTTGAAAAAAGGTGAGGAAGCATAATGAGCGTATTGCGCGAAAAACTAGATCACCTGATTGGCCAGACTGAACTTGAAGTATCGGAAAAACAACGTAGCCAATTAGTGGGCTACGTTGAGTTACTCAATAAATGGAACAAGGCCTATAATTTAACGTCTGTTCGTGACCCGCAAGAAATGATGGTGAAACATATCTTAGATAGCATCATTGTTAGCACTCACTTACAAGGCAAGCGCTTTATTGATGTCGGTACCGGCCCTGGTCTTCCTGGGATTCCGCTCTCAATCATGAACCCTGACCGTGAGTTTTACTTGTTAGATAGCTTAGGTAAGCGTATTCGTTTCATCAAGCAGGTGATTCATGAGCTGGGTATCGACAACGTAGTACCGGTTCAAAGTCGCGTTGAAGAATTTCAACCTGAAGAAAAGTTTGATGCAGTGCTCAGTCGTGCGTTTGCGTCAATGACAGACATGGTAGAGTGGTGTCACCATTTACCTAAAGAGCAATCCGGTGTATTTTTGGCTCTTAAAGGACAACATCCTAGAGACGAAATTGATCTGTTACCTGAATGGTGTTCAGTGACAGACATTAAAGCTTTGCAAGTACCAGAGCTTGATGGAGAGCGTCATCTAGTTACTTTATCGCGTCAGGGATAATCAGCGAGGCCATAGTGGGTAAAATAGTAGCAATTGCCAACCAGAAAGGTGGCGTAGGAAAAACAACAACTTGCATTAATTTGGCAGCATCAATGGCGGCAACAAAACGCAAGATATTGGTTGTTGACCTCGATCCTCAAGGTAATGCCACTATGGCGAGCGGTGTCGACAAGTATCAGGTTGAAGCAACTGCTTACGATTTGTTGGTTGAAGACACCCCATTTGATGAGGTAGTTTGTCGGAGTACATCTGGCAATTATGACCTCATCGCCGCAAACGGTGATGTGACTGCGGCAGAAATCAAATTAATGGAAGTGTTTGCTCGTGAAGTTCGTCTTAAGAACGCGCTCGCATCAGTTCGCGATAACTATGATTTCATCTTTATCGATTGCCCACCTTCTTTAAACCTGCTTACAATCAATGCGATGGCTGCGGCTGATTCCGTATTGGTTCCGATGCAATGTGAATATTTTGCATTGGAAGGTTTGACTGCGTTGATGGATACCATCAGTAAACTCGCTGCGGTAGTAAACGAGAATCTTAAGATCGAAGGTCTTCTACGTACTATGTACGATCCTCGTAACCGCTTATCGAACGAAGTATCTGATCAACTCAAAAAACATTTTGGTAGCAAAGTCTACCGAACTGTTATCCCTAGAAATGTGCGTCTGGCAGAAGCGCCTAGTCATGGCAAGCCAGCAATGTACTACGACAAATATTCCGCAGGAGCGAAGGCATATCTTGCTCTTGCAGGCGAAATGTTGCGTCGTGAAGAAGTCCCAGTATAGGTCTAACCAAAGGAATTCGCTCAATGTCTAAGCGCGGTTTAGGAAAGGGGCTAGATGCATTGCTTGCAACTAGCTCTCTGGCTCGTGAAAAACAACAAGTAGCTTCTCATAGTCAAGCGTTATCGGCTGATGGTGAGCTCATCGAACTTGCTGTCGGTTGCTTAAAGCCAGGTGTATATCAACCGCGTAAGGATATTGCGCCGGAAGCGCTAGAAGAGTTAGCGGTATCTATCCAATCTCAAGGCATTATCCAACCGATCGTTGTACGCCCTTTAGCGCACGACCAATTTGAGATTATTGCTGGTGAACGTCGTTGGAGAGCGGCTCGTCAAGCTGGTCTTAAACAAGTTCCATGCTTGATCAAGAGAGTAGAAGACAAGGCCGCGATTGCGATGGCATTGATCGAGAACATTCAACGTGAAGATCTGAATGTTATCGAAGAATCACAAGCGCTAGAGCGCTTGCAGAACGAGTTTTCACTGACACATCAGCAGGTCGCCGATGTGATTGGTAAATCCAGAGCTACCGTTAGTAACTTATTACGTCTAAATCAGCTCGAAAATGAAGTAAAAGGTTTAGTTTCCAGTAAACAACTAGAAATGGGGCATGCTAGAGCATTGCTTGCGCTTGAAGGTGTTACCCAGGTTGAGGCAGCGAATACTGCAGCAACCAAAAAAATGACCGTGCGTCAAACTGAGCAACTTGTCAAAAAGTGCTTAAAACCAGACGTTGAAGCTGAATCGAAGCCCGAAGACACTGAGGCCATCGAACTTTCACGAAGACTCACGGAAAAATTGCAAGCAAACGTTTCAGTTACTCGTTCTGTTAGCGGTAAGTCAAAAGTGACAATTACTCTTGATGAGCCTCACAAATTAGAGCAACTTATTGCTAAACTAGAGTACTAAATGAGATAATTGATTTAGGTCAATTATGAAATAAACAAGTAATTTCTTACAAAAGTTGTCGGTTTGTATACAGAAATGTAAATGATTGCTGCATTCTTATTGCAATCAATTTGGCTGAACGTATAATTTTCGCCAATTTCTCAGCACGCTTTTAAGCGAGTGGTAAAGTGGGCTTAAAGAGGAACGAATACATGGTAGCGGCGTTAGCAAGACCAGGACGAGTGCTTGCAAAGCAAATGTTATTGATCGAGCTTAGCGCGGTTATATTAGTGGCGATAGGGTTAGGTTTAGCTGTTAATCCTGATTGGGGTTTTGCTGCATTGGTTGGTGGCGGTATTTTTGTCATCGCGAATGTGGTTTTTTGTGTGTGTGCTTTCCTATTTTGTGGAGCTCGCGCAACTAAGTTAGTTGCGGCGTCGTTTTACGCAGGCGAAGCACTAAAGATCCTTATCACAGTTCTACTATTCTCTATTGTCTACATGTATATGCAGGTGGAATTAATTCCCCTCAAACTGACCTATTTACTGGTTCTAGGTATTAATATCTTTGCGCCAGTGCTTTTCATTAACAATAAAAAATAGGATGAGTTATGGCTGCGCCAACAGCATCCGGATACATTGAACACCATTTACAAAACCTTTCTTTAGCTAAGTTTGGTCTTGTAGAGGAGACAAGTTTCTGGAACGTACATATAGACAGTCTGTTTTTTTCGGTGTTGACAGGGATGTTATTCCTTTGGGTTTTTCGCTCAGTCGCTAAGAAAGCAACAGTAGGTGTACCTGGTAAGCTTCAGTGTTTTGTTGAAATGGTAGTGGAATTCGTTGGCGACAACGTTAAAGAAACTTTCCATGGTCGCAACCCTCTGATTGCCCCACTAGCACTGACTATATTCTGCTGGATTATCATTATGAACTTGATGGACTTAGTGCCTATCGATTTCTTACCATATCCTGCAGAGCATTGGCTAGGTATCCCTTACTTGAAAGTGGTTCCTACAGCTGATGTAAATATAACCATGGCAATGGCTTTGGGTGTTTTTGCTCTGATGATCTACTACAGCATCAAAGTGAAAGGCCTAGGCGGATTTGCTAAAGAATTGGCACTGCATCCATTTAATCACCCAATCATGATCCCATTTAACTTGGTACTTGAGGTAATTTCGTTATTAGCGAAGCCACTATCTCTAGGTATGCGTTTATTTGGTAATATGTTTGCGGGTGAGGTGGTGTTTATTCTTATCGCGGCAATGCTACCGTGGTACTTACAATGGGTAGGTGCACTACCTTGGGCTATCTTCCATATCTTAGTTATATTGATTCAAGCGTTTGTTTTCATGATGTTGACAATCGTTTACTTATCAATGGCTCATGAAGATAGTGATCACTAAAAAATTTTTAAGCTTTATTCTAACTATTAATGTTAATCGGAGAACGTAAATGGAAACTGTACTAAGTTTTTCAGCAATCGCTGTTGCTATTATTGTTGGTCTTTGTGCCGTAGGTACTGCAATTGGTTTTGCTATTCTTGGTGGTAAATTCCTAGAAGGCGCTGCGCGTCAACCTGAAATGGCTCCAATGCTACAAGTTAAGATGTTCATCATCGCTGGTCTACTGGATGCTGTTCCAATGATCGGTATCGTAATCGCACTACTATTCACGTTTGCTAACCCATTTGTTGGTCAACTAGCAGGCTAATTAACTCTTTAATAGTTAATTAAATTTTTGTAGTTGATTCTTAACGAGGGGTAGCTGTTGTGAATATGAACGCAACTCTGCTAGGTCAAGCAATTGCTTTTTCACTGTTTGTTTGGTTCTGCATGAAATATGTATGGCCACCAATCATGCAAGCAATTGAAGAACGTCAGAAAAAAATTGCTGACGGTCTTGTAGCCGCTGAACGCGCTGCTAAAGACTTGAACCTGGCACAAGCCAACGCTTCTGAGCAAATGAAAGAAGCAAAGCGCACTGCAACTGAGGTTATTGATCAGGCAAACAAACGTAAAGCTCAAATTATTGATGAAGCACGCGAAGAAGCTCAGGCAGAACGCCAGAAAATCTTAGCGCAAGCTGAAGCAGAAATTGAAGCAGAGCGTACACGTGCCCGTGATGACCTGCGCAAACAAGTCGCAACTCTGGCTATAGCTGGTGCTGAGAAAATCCTTGAGCGTACAATCGATAAAGATGTACACGATGATCTTCTTAACAACATTACTGCAAAACTTTAAAGCAAGGGGCTGTATATGTCTGATTTGACTACAATCGCACGCCCCTATGCTAAAGCAGCGTTTGACTTTGCGGTAGATAAAGGTGAGCTAGACCAATGGGGTCAAATGCTTACTTTTGCTGCCGAAGTGGCACAAAATGATGATGTTCACAATTTATTAAGCGGTTCTATGACTGCTGAAAAATTAGCTGAAGTATTCATTGTAATTTGTGGCGAACAATTTGATGAATTCGGCCAGAACTTAATTAAAGTGATGGCAGAGAATGGCCGCTTAATGGCTTTTCCTGATGTTTGTAAAGAGTTCTTTATACTCAAAAAAGAGTATGAGAAAGAGATCGACGTTGAAGTTACTTCAGCTGTTGAACTTTCTGAAGAACAACGCACAAGCATTATCAGCAAATTGGAACTGCGCCTTGCGCGCAAAGTTCAGCTGAATTGCAGTATAGATGAGACTCTACTTAGTGGAGTTATTATTCGAGCCGGAGACCTAGTCATCGATAACTCAGCGCGCAGTCGTTTAGACCGCCTGAGCGATGCATTGCAGTCTTAATGGGGATTGGAGCATGCAACTTAATTCCACTGAAATTAGCGATCTAATTAAACAACGTATTGAATCTTTCGACGTTGTTAGTGAAGCTCGCAATGAAGGTACTATCGTTTCTGTAAGCGATGGCATCCTTAGCATCCACGGCCTAGCGGACGTGATGCAAGGTGAAATGATCGAACTACCGGGTGGCCGTTACGCTCTAGCACTGAACTTGAACCGTGATTCGGTTGGTGCTGTTGTAATGGGCCCGTATGCTGACCTACAGGAAGGCATGAAAGTTACAGGTACTGGTCGTATTCTAGAAGTACCAGTAGGTCCTGAAATGCTTGGTCGTGTTGTAAACACGCTAGGTGAGCCAATTGATGGTAAAGGTCCAATCGAAGCTAAATTGACTTCGCCTGTAGAAATTATCGCACCAGGTGTAATCGACCGTAAATCGGTAGATCAACCTGTTCAAACTGGTTACAAGTCTGTTGACTCAATGATCCCTATCGGTCGTGGTCAACGTGAACTAGTAATCGGTGACCGTCAGACTGGTAAAACAGCAATGGCGATCGATGCGATTATTAACCAAAAAGATTCTGGTATTTTCTCTATCTACGTAGCTATCGGCCAAAAAGCGTCGACTATTGCTAACGTAGTTCGCAAACTAGAAGAGCACGGCGCACTAGCAAACACTGTTGTTGTTGTTGCATCGGCTTCTGAATCTGCAGCGCTGCAATACCTTGCACCGTATGCTGGTTGTGCGATGGGCGAATACTTCCGTGATCGCGGTGAAGATGCACTGATTGTTTATGATGACCTATCTAAGCAAGCTGTAGCTTACCGTCAAATCTCGCTACTACTTAAGCGTCCACCAGGTCGTGAAGCGTTCCCAGGTGATGTTTTCTACCTTCACTCTCGTCTACTAGAGCGTGCTGCTCGTGTAAGCGAAGCATACGTAGAAAAATTCACTAACGGTGAAGTGACAGGCAAGACTGGTTCTTTAACTGCTCTTCCTATCATCGAAACGCAAGCTGGTGACGTATCTGCATTCGTACCAACGAACGTAATCTCGATTACTGATGGTCAGATCTTCCTACAAACTGAGCTATTCAACGCCGGCGTACGTCCAGCTGTTGACCCAGGTATCTCAGTTTCTCGTGTAGGTGGTTCGGCGCAGACTAAAATCATCAAGAAGCTATCTGGCGGTATCCGTACTGCTCTAGCTCAATACCGTGAACTTGCTGCATTTGCACAATTCTCATCGGATCTTGATGAAGCGACTAAGAAGCAACTAGACCACGGTCAAAAAGTTACAGAACTGATGAAGCAGAAGCAATACGCTCCTATGTCTGTATTTGACCAAGCTCTAGTAATCTTCGCTGCAGAGCGTGGATACCTTCAAGATGTTGAACTGTCAAAAGTTCTAGATTTTGAAGCTGCTTTACTGTCGTTTGCTCGTGGTCAATATGCCGATCTAGCAACACAGATCGACACAACGGGTGCTTTCAATAAAGAAATCGAAGCTGAGCTGAAGAAGCTTGTTGACGATTTCAAGGCAACCCAGACCTGGTAATTGGTAGGTGGTCTTAGGGCCACCTCATACCATTAACGGAGAGTAACGATGGCCGGCGCAAAAGAGATACGTAATAAAATCGGTAGTGTTAAAAGCACACAGAAGATTACGAAAGCAATGGAAATGGTAGCAGCTTCAAAAATGCGTCGTTCTCAAGACGCAATGGAAGCTACTCGTCCATATGCAGAAACAATGCGTAAAGTGATCGGTCATTTGGCTAATGGTAGCCTCGAGTATAAGCATCCTTATCTTGAGGAACGTGAAGCCAAACGTGTTGGTTACATCATCGTTTCTACAGACCGTGGTCTTTGTGGTGGTTTGAACATTAACTTGTTCAAGAAAGCCATGAACGACATGAAAGATTGGTCTGAGAAAGGTGCTGATGTAGAGCTTGCAATTGTAGGTTCTAAAGCAACAGCATTTTTCAACAACAGCGGCGCGAAAGTAGCAGCTCAAGTTTCAGGTCTGGGCGATCGTCCAAGCCTTGAAGACTTGATTGGCTCTGTAAGCGTTATGCTGAAGAAATATGATGAAGGCGAATTAGATCGCCTGTTCGTAGTGTTCAACAAGTTTGAAAACACTATGGTTCAAGAACCAACGATCGATCAATTACTTCCTTTGCCTAAATCAGATAGCGAAGAAATGAAACGCAGTCATTCTTGGGACTACATTTATGAGCCCGAGCCAAAACCACTACTAGATGCACTATTGGTTCGTTATGTCGAATCTCAAGTGTACCAAGGTGTGGTCGAGAATCTTGCTTGTGAGCAAGCAGCTCGAATGATTGCTATGAAATCAGCAACAGATAACGCTGGTGACATTATTGATGACTTAGAACTTGTGTATAACAAAGCCCGTCAATCGGCGATTACACAAGAACTTTCTGAGATCGTTTCAGGCGCAGCTGCGGTTTAAGCTTAGGTAAAACTAAATAGTTAGAGGATTAACGATGGCTACAGGTAAGATCGTACAGATCATCGGTGCGGTAGTCGACGTAGAGTTCCCACAGGGCGAAGTACCTCGTGTATACGATGCTCTGAATGTTAATGAAGTGAAAGAGCGTCTAGTTCTTGAAGTTCAGCAACAACTTGGCGGTGGCGTAGTTCGCGCAATCGTAATGGGTAGCTCTGATGGTTTACGTCGTGGTTTGACAGTTGAAAATACTGGCGCTCCAATCTCAGTACCAGTAGGTACTAAGACATTGGGTCGTATCATGAATGTCCTAGGTGACGCGATTGATGAGTGTGGCGAGATTGGTGCTGAAGAGCATTACGCCATTCACCGTGAAGCTCCAAGCTACGAAGAGCAGTCTAACGAGACAGCTCTTCTAGAAACTGGTGTTAAAGTAATCGACTTGATTTGTCCATTCGCTAAGGGTGGTAAAATCGGTCTATTCGGTGGTGCTGGTGTAGGTAAGACCGTTAACATGATGGAACTTATCAACAACATCGCACTTCAACACTCAGGCCTATCTGTATTTGCAGGTGTAGGTGAGCGTACTCGTGAAGGTAACGATTTCTACTTTGAAATGCAGGAAGCAGGTGTTGTAAACATCGAAAAACCTGAAGAATCAAAAGTAGCGATGGTTTACGGTCAGATGAACGAGCCACCAGGTAACCGTCTACGTGTTGCACTGACTGGTCTAACAATGGCAGAGCGCTTCCGTGACGAAGGTCGTGACGTTCTACTGTTCGTTGATAACATCTACCGTTACACACTAGCAGGTACTGAAGTATCAGCACTTCTAGGTCGTATGCCTTCTGCGGTAGGTTACCAACCTACACTAGCTGAAGAAATGGGTGTTCTGCAAGAGCGTATCACGTCAACTAAAGCTGGTTCTATCACGTCTGTACAGGCGGTATATGTACCTGCGGATGACTTGACTGACCCGTCTCCAGCAACAACGTTCGCTCACTTGGATGCAACGGTAGTACTTAACCGTAATATCGCATCTATGGGTCTATACCCAGCGATCGACCCGCTAGATTCTACTTCACGTCAACTGGATCCATTGGTAGTTGGACAAGAGCACTACGACATCGCTCGTGGCGTTCAGTCTACACTTCAGCGCTATAAAGAGCTGAAAGATATCATTGCTATCCTAGGTATGGACGAGCTATCTGAAGAAGATAAGCAAGTTGTATCTCGTGCTCGTAAGATTGAGAAGTTCCTAACTCAGCCTTACCACGTAGCGGAAGTATTTACAGGTGACCCAGGCGTTTACGTACCTCTTAAAGAGACTCTACGTGGCTTCCAAGGTCTTCTATCTGGTGAATACGATGACATTCCAGAGCAAGCGTTCATGTACTGTGGTGCAATTGACGAAGCTATCGAGAATGCTAAGAAGCTATAAGGCTAACTAGGAGGCGATATGGCAGCAATAACCTTTCATCTAGACGTTGTAAGTGCAGAGAAACAACTTTTCTCTGGTCTTGTTGAAACGTTTCAGGTGACCGGTAGTGAAGGTGAACTTGGTATTTTCCATGGTCACACTCCACTGCTGACCGCTATCAAGCCTGGTATGGTGCGTATTGTTAAGCAGCACGGCCACGAAGAAATCATTTATGTTTCTGGTGGTATGGTAGAAGTTCAACCTGGTACAGCGACTGTACTGGCTGATACTGCTATCCGTGGTGAAGAACTAGACGCAGCAAAGGCGGAAGAAGCTAAGCGCAAGGCTGTGGAGAATATCCAAAATCAGCATGGCGACATGGACTTCGCACAAGCGGCCGGTGAACTGGCTAAAGCCATTGCTCAGTTACGAGTTATCGAACTGACGAAGCAGCGCCGTTAATCTTTTATAAGATTATTGGCTCTGAGATAAAGGCGACCTACGGGTCGCCTTTTTGCATTTTTGATACATCGAAATTGTTCAGTTTTACGTATTAATAATGGTTTAGTGTGATTGAGATTTAATTTATAGACCCAAAACGGTTACAATATCGGCTTAATAAAAATAATGTTGGATAGGTTTACAATGAAGTTTAGCGCAGTGATTCTCGCAGCGGGCAAAGGCACTCGCATGTATTCAAACACACCAAAGGTTCTGCATACGCTTGCGGGCAAGCCAATGGTGAAACATGTGATCGACACTTGTAATGGGCTAGGCGCTCAAAACATCAACTTGGTTTACGGCCACGGTGGTGATCAGATGAAAGCTGTTTTAGCTGAAGAGTCTGTTAACTGGGCACTACAAGCTGAGCAGTTGGGTACTGGTCATGCGGTTGATCAAGCATCTGCGCACTTCGCGGATGATGAAAAAGTACTTGTGCTATACGGCGACGTGCCTCTCATCTCTCCAGAAACCATTGAAAATCTATTAGACGCTCAACCCAACGGTGGTATTGCATTGTTAACGGTCGTGTTGGACAACCCAATGGGCTACGGTCGTATTATTCGTCGTAACGGTCCTGTTGTCGCTATCGTTGAGCAAAAAGACGCTACGGATGAGCAGAAGCTTATCAAAGAGATCAATACTGGCGTTATGGTTGCTACTGGTGGCGATCTGAAACGTTGGTTGTCAGGCCTAAGCAACGATAACGCACAAGGTGAATACTACCTGACTGACGTTATTGCTGCAGCTCACGATGAAGGTCGTGCCGTTGAAGCAGTACACCCGGTAAGCCCTATTGAAGTGGAAGGCGTGAACGACCGCTCTCAACTGGCTCGTTTAGAGCGCGCTTACCAAGCTGAGCAGGCTGATAAGCTATTGAAGCAAGGCGTAATGTTACGCGACCCAAGCCGTTTCGATTTGCGTGGTGAATTGCAGTGCGGTATGGATGTTGAGATTGATACTAACGTTATCATCGAAGGCAGCGTAAGCATCGGCGACAACGTGGTTATCGGTACGGGTTGTGTATTGAAAGACTGTGAGATTGATGACAACACCATCGTTCGTCCATACAGCGTAATTGAAGGTGCAACGGTCGGTGAAGACTGTACGGTTGGTCCTTTCACTCGTCTACGCCCTGGTGCTGACATGCGTAATAACTCGCACGTTGGTAACTTTGTAGAAGTGAAGAACACTCGCCTTGGTGAAGGTTCTAAAGCGAACCACTTAACGTATCTAGGCGATGCTGAAATTGGTCAGCGTGTAAACGTAGGTGCGGGTGCAATTACTTGTAACTACGATGGTGCTAATAAGTTTAAGACTATCATCGGCAACGACGTATTTGTTGGCTCAGACAGCCAATTAATCGCACCAGTTACTATTGGCAACGGCGCTACCGTTGGTGCTGGCTCTACAGTAACTCGTGATGTTGCTGAAAATGAATTAGTTATCAGCCGAGCTAAAGAGCGCAAGATCGCGAACTGGCAACGTCCGGTTAAGAAAAAATAGTCTCGTAATAAACATGATTATCTAGATATGAAAAAGAGCGAATAATATCGCTCTTTTTTTTGGGGATTGGATTAGAAACTAGTCTTGTTTCTCATCTGTCACCACTCGAGAGTTATCCGGTGTAGCGAAATGTTCAGATAGCTCTTTGTTTGAAATGATGTAGCCAACCCACAATGCACCTAAACAAATTACCACTGCGATACCTGTTGCGCTCAATGCTTGGCTAGCCATTGCTGCCACCAAGGCACTTGATAGGCCACTGATACTGATTTGCAGGCTGTTCTGTAAACCAGCCGCCGTTGCTGGGCTTTGCTTGGCACTTGATAGAGCACGGTTTACCACGATTGGGTAAAGTGCGCCATTTGCTACAGCAATCAAACAGAAAGGTGCTAGTAGAGGCCAGATTGATGTCAGTTCCCACTGTGATGCGATAAAGATAAGCATCGCCGCTACGCTGAACAAGCCGATAAGGTTTCTTAGTACCACACCATCACCGTACTTCTTCACTGCTTGCTTACCGAAATAACCACCAGCCATGAATGCAATTGTCTGTGGAATGAAGCTAAGGCCTATATCTTTTGCTTCATAACCCAGTTGAGCCATGATCTCTGGCATACCCGTTAGATAAGCGAAGAACGCAGCTGACGCCGATGCAAACATCAATACGTTGCCCATGTATGGCTTTGAATGAAGCAGTGCTTTGATGTCGGTTTTGATCGATGTTTGTTTTACTTCTGGCGCTTCTTTTGGTTGAGCCATGGTCGTTGCGATCAACAATGCGCCCATTAGCGTCAATGTGATAAAGATACTGTGCCAACCAAAACTGTCTGCTAGCAACACACCTAACTGAGGTGCTAGTGCAGGAGATAGCGCTACCAAAGGCATGATAGTCGCAAAAATTTGCTGGCTACTGCTTTGCGAGTAGCGCTTGATAACCATTGCTTGCCAGATTACCGCTGGGGCACATACACCGATTGCTTGAATGAATCGTAGTGTCAGTAGGTGCCATACCTCGGTGCTGAATGCTAAGCCGAATGACGCTGCAGTAAAGATAACAAGACCAACCGCCAGTGTATTTCGGTGGCCATACTTGTCACTCGCTAGACCCCAAAGAAGTTGACCCATTGCCATACCGCCAAGGAATACGGTTAGAGACAGTGCGATTTGTTCTGGACCAGTTGCGAAATCAATCTCCATTGCCTTAAATGCAGGGAGGTACATATCAGTCGCGATAAAACCAAGCATTGAGAGAACTGCAAGATAGACCAATTGAAATTTAGAAATATTCATAAGATGCCATTAAACTAAAGGTAGTGATGTTTTTATCATCAAAAAAATTGTTTGATATACAGAGGTTAAAGTCCCTGTTTGTTTATGCTGACATTCTATTTTTCAGAACTGATAAAATAAAACGCTAAAATATATGGTTATCAATCAAAAATTTTGAAGGCTTATGTTCTCTAAATCCTCTTTAGAAATGCTCGATACGGTTGCTCGCTTAGGCAGTTTTACTGCGGCTGCAGAGCAATTACACAAAGTACCCTCAGCGATCAGCTATGGTGTTCGGCAAGTCGAGCAAGAACTGGATGTTCTACTTTTCAGACGTTTACCGAGAAAGGTAGAGCTGACACCAGCAGGTGAGTTGTTCATTGAAGAGGCACGTGCGTTACTGAGACAGATGGAGGAGGTCAGTGCCCAGACTCGCCGAGCGGCACGTGGTTGGAAGAAAACCTTGCGCCTAACGCTCGATAACGTGGTTAAGCTCGATAAGATGAAGCCGATGATTGAAGAGTTTTATCAAACCTTTGAGTTCGCTGAGCTGCAGATCAACATGGAAGTGTTTAATGGTTCTTGGGAAGCCATTGCACAGGGCAGGGCGGATGTCGTCATTGGAGCCACTTCGGCGATTCCGGTCGGTGGCGACTTCGAAGTAAAGGATATGGGGCGTTTAGATTGGGCATTTGTGATGTCGCCAAGTCACCCATGCGTCCGTGAGCAAAACCTTAATGAAGCGTTTGTTAGCCAATACCCAGCAATATGTTTGGATGATACTTCTAGTGTACTGCCTAAGCGACACACAGGACACTTTTCGAATCAAAGGCGACTGTTGTTACCTAACTGGTATAGTGCGATTGAATGTCTAAAAAATGGCGTTGGTGTAGGTTACATGCCAAGGCACATTGCCGCGCCTATTATCGAGCAAGGCTTGCTGGTGGAGAAAATACTGCCAGAACCAAGCCCGCAGAGTCATTGCTGTTTGGTGTGGCGAAAAGACGATAACCATAAATTGATCGAATGGATGGTGAAGTACTTAGGATCGAGTGAGCAACTTCATCAAGATTGGTTGGATCATCGAAAGGCGATCTAATAACTCTTTATAAGATGATCTTTTTCAAGCTTGAGCTGAATATTCACCAATAAAAAGAGCGAGTAAAAACTCGCTCTTTTTGGTTCGATAGCTTAATTCTTAAGACAAGAAGAACTTGTAAGAAGGGTTATCGGTTTCATCTTTACACTGATAACCAAGCTCTCGTAAATGTGTTGAGAACTGAGCTAAATCATCATCGCCAAGTTCGAAGCCACACAATACGCGACCATAATCGGCACCGTGGTTACGATAGTTGAACAGGCTGATGTTCCAATGGGTACCTAAGGTATCAAGGAACTTAATCAAGGCACCTGGGTATTCCGGAAACTCAAAGCTGTATAGGCGTTCTTTCAATGGCTTCGATGGTTTGCCGCCAATCATGTAGCGAATGTGCAGTTTTGCCATCTCATCATCAGAAAGGTCGACGACTGGATAGCCGCCCTCACGTAGGTCATTGATGATGTGCTCGAGCTCTTCTTGACCACCTTGCAGTCGTACACCAACGAAGATATTCGCTAGGCTTTCGTCGTTGTGGCGGTAGTTAAACTCCGTCACCGCTCGGCCGCCAATAATATTGCAGAACTCTAGGAATGCCCCTTGTCGCTCAGGGATAGTCACCGCAAGCAAACCTTCGCGCTTCTCACCTAACTCACAACGTTCAGACACATAGCGCAGACCGTGGAAGTTGGTGTTAGCACCAGACAGTACCGTCGCCAGTTGCTTGCCTTGCAGTTGGTTCTGCTCAGCAAACTTTTTCAAGCCAGCCAGAGCAAGTGCTCCCGAAGGTTCGGCAATCGCACGGGTGTCTTCAAAGATGTCTTTAACCGCAGAACAGATCTCATCACTAGAAACCGCAACATGGCCATCGATGTACTGCTGGCAAAGCCGGAAGGTTTCTTCGCCAATACGTTTAACCGCAACGCCATCTGCAAACATGCTGACTTGATCCAGGACCACAGGCTCGCCTGCATCCAGCGCTGCCTTCAAGCAAGACGAGTCTTCCGGTTCAACCGCAATGACTTTAATCTCTGGCATCAGCTGCTTGATTAACACAGCAACACCAGCCGCTAAGCCACCGCCACCAACAGGCACAAAGATATAATCCATGTGGCCGTTTTGCTGCAGCATCTCCATACCCATCGTACCTTGCCCAGCAATCACCAATGGGTGATCGAAAGGAGGAACAAAAGTGTAGCCATGTTTAGCCGAAAGGCGTTCCGCTTCCGCTTTCGCTTCATCAAAGTTACTGCCGTGCAGAACAACATTACCGCCAAATCCACGTACCGCATCAACCTTGATGTCTGGTGTGGTTTTTGGCATCACAATCGTGGTCTGAATACCCAATTTAGAACCCGACAGTGCCATGCCTTGAGCGTGGTTACCAGCCGATGCCGCAATCACACCAGCGGCTTTCTGTTGCTCATTGAGGCTTGATACCATGTTGTAGGCACCACGCAACTTGAACGAGTGCACAGGTTGGCGATCTTCGCGTTTTAGCTGAACCAGGTTACCAATTCGAGCACTTAAACGTGGCATATCCTGTAGAGGTGTCACAATCGCCGCTTCGTAAACTGGCGCTCTCAGGATCTGACGCAGATAATCTGCGCCAGTTTGTTTCTGGGGACTGGAGGCGTCATCACTCATAGTTAGCCCTCTAACTTAGACTTATCACGTACAGCGCCTTTGTCAGCACTGGTTGCCATGCTTGCGTAAGCTTTCAATGCGAAAGACACTTCACGTTGACGGTTTTCTGGTTTCCAGCCTAGTGCATCTTGCTTAACACGACGTTCTTCTAGTTCTTCTTCAGGAACATCAAGCGTGATTGAGCGGCTAGGGATATCGATAGTGATAATATCGCCTGTGTTCACTAGACCAATTACACCACCGCTTGCTGCTTCTGGAGAGGCGTGACCGATAGACAGACCTGATGTACCACCAGAGAAACGTCCGTCAGTTAATAGTGCACAAGACTTACCTAGACCCATAGATTTTAGGTAAGTGGTAGGGTAGAGCATCTCTTGCATGCCCGGACCACCTTTAGGACCTTCGTAGCGAATAACAACCACTTCGCCTGCTTTTACTTTACCCGCTAAGATACCGTCTACTGCCGTATCTTGGCTTTCGAATACGATTGCAGGGCCTTGGAATTTAAGGTTTTCTTCATCAACACCCGCGGTTTTAACGATACAACCATCAACGGCGATATTACCCGAAAGTACCGCTAGGCCACCTTCTTGGCTGAATGCGTTCTCTTTGGTACGAATACAACCTTCTTTGCGGTCGTCATCAAGACGATCCCAACGACAATCTTGTGAGAAAGCTTTGGTGGTACGGATGCCCGCAGGGCCAGCGCGGAAGAATTTAAGTACGGCTTCGTCTTCTGTCTGCATGATGTCGTATTGAGCAAGTTGCTCTTGCATGCTTAGACCAAGAACGGTGCGAGTTTGGTTGTTCAATAGACCTGCACGATCAAGCTCACCTAGGATAGCCATTACGCCACCAGCACGGTGCACGTCTTCCATGTGGTATTTAGGTGTTGAAGGAGCAACCTTACATAGGTGTGGAACGCGGCGAGACATCTCGTCGATATCACCCATATCAAAATCAATCTCACCTTCTTGAGCTGCCGCTAAAAGGTGAAGTACTGTGTTACTTGAACCACCCATCGCGATATCTAGCGCCATTGCATTATCAAAGGCTGCGCGGTTAGCAATGTTGCGTGGCAGTGCTGATTCGTCATCTTGCTCGTAGTAACGCTTAGTTAGGTCAACGATGCGTTTACCAGCATTGATGAATAGCTCTTCACGGTCAGCGTGCGTTGCTAGCATAGAACCGTTACCTGGCTGAGAGAGGCCAAGCGCTTCTGTCAGACAGTTCATTGAGTTAGCCGTGAACATGCCTGAACATGAGCCACATGTTGGACATGCAGAACGTTCTACTTGCTCACTTTGCGCATCAGAAATGGTTGGATCGGCACCCTGAATCATCGCATCAACAAGGTCTAGCTTGATTATTTGATCTGAAAGCTTGGTTTTACCGGCTTCCATTGGGCCGCCAGAAACAAAGATTACAGGGATGTTGAGGCGCATTGCAGCCATCATCATTCCCGGAGTGATTTTGTCACAGTTAGAGATACACACCATCGCATCTGCACAGTGCGCATTCACCATGTACTCTACTGAGTCTGCGATAAGCTCACGTGATGGCAGTGAGTACAGCATGCCGCCGTGACCCATTGCGATACCATCATCCACAGCGATGGTGTTGAATTCTTTAGCGATACCGCCCGCTTTCTCGATTTCACCCGCAACCAGTTGACCCATATCTTTAAGGTGAACGTGGCCTGGTACGAATTGAGTGAACGAGTTTACAACCGCGATGATTGGCTTACCGAAGTCATCATCTTTAACGCCAGTTGCACGCCATAAAGCGCGCGCACCAGCCATGTTGCGTCCGTGGGTAGTCGTTGCTGAACGATAGATTGGCATTGCTTAAATCCTTATAAAATATTTGGCTGTTGCTTACTTAGTTGTTTGCGTTTGGTTTTCTGACGCGTGGTCTGCTGGGTAAACATAATCTAACCAGCCCCACTTATCTTCAGTCGTGCCATTGAATAAACCAAAGTAAGCCGCTTGAACTTTTTCAGTGATAGGACCGCGTTTGCCTTCACCTACTGTAATTTTGTCTACGCTGCGAACCGGAACGATTTCTGCTGCTGTACCTGTCATGAAGACTTCGTCAGCAAGGTACAGGGCTTCACGAGCAATGTTCTCTTCACGGATTTCATAACCCATGTCTTTTGCTAGTGTCATGATCGAGTCACGAGTGATACCCGGCAGAATCGCGCTGGTTGCTGGTGGTGTAGAGAGAATGCCGTTACGAATAACAAAAATGTTCTCGCCTGCACCCTCTGAAAGATAACCATCAACACTCAGAGCAATACCTTCATCGTAACCATGACGACGCGCTTCACCACCAACTAGCAATGAAGATAGGTAGTTACCACCAGCCTTTGCTGAGGTTGGGATAGTATTTGGCGCTGCACGGTTCCAGCTTGAGATCATCGCATCTACGCCATTTTCTAGCGCTTCTTCACCAAGGTAAGAACCCCATGGGAAAGCGGCGATGATCAGATCCATTTCTGTGTTTTCTGGAGGGCAAACACCTAGACCTACGTTACCCACAAAGCCGAGAGGGCGGATGTACGCTGACTCTAGCTTATTTTGACGTAGCGTTTCGCGAGTCGCTTCCATAATTTCTTCCTCAGTAAAAGGAATTGGGAAACGGTAGATTTTCGCTGAGTCTTTTAGACGTCTTGCGTGCTCTGGGTGACGGAAGATAACCGGACCCTTTGGCGTGTTGTAGCAACGAACGCCTTCAAATACAGAAGTACCGTAGTGCATTGCGTGAGTCAGGACGTGAACGTTCGCCTCTGCCCAAGGAACCATTTCACCGTTAAACCAAATATAGTCTGCTGTTTTAGCTGTCATGTTTGCGGTTCCTTATGCGCTTATCTTTTGTTGTAAGTTGTTGTTTGGCAATTCATTACGGCTGATAGAGATAACGTCAACGGTACGCACATCCCACAGCTTTTCTATTTGATTAACCAAGAATGAAATCGGACGGTCACTGTCAACAATGATCTCAACGCTTGCCACTTTGCTTTCTTGGTTTTGGGTTCCTGCCACTTGTTTAACGATGAAACCACGGTGACGGATAACACGAAGAACACGTTCTAGTAGTACTGGTTTATCATCGGCTTTGATGTCTAGTAAGTATCTTTTCATGTTATGTGTTCTCCAACATTTCGCTGTTTGAAGCACCTGGCGGTACTAGTGGCCATACGTTTTCTTCTTCATCGATAAGAACATGAAGTAGGTAAGCGGTTTTGCTCTCAAGCATCTCTTTTAATGCAGGTTCTACTTCTTCTTTACGTGTGATGGTTTTGCCCGGGATATCGAATGCTTTTGCCAGCATTACGAAATCTGGGTTGTCATCCAAGATGGTTTCACTATGGCGGCCATCAAAGAACAGAGATTGCCATTGGCGAACCATGCCTAAGCGAGAGTTATTAAGCAGTACCATCTTCACTGGGATTTGACGACGTTTTAACGTGCCAAGTTCTTGTACGTTCATCATGAATGAACCGTCACCAGAGATAAGAATAGATTGGTCATCAGGACGACCAACCGATGCACCCATTGCTGCTGGTAAACCAAAGCCCATGGTGCCCAATCCAGCAGAGGTGATGAAGTTTTGTGGATCGCGTGGTTGAATATGCTGAGCTGCCCACATCTGATGTTGGCCTACATCTGTCGAAACTATAGAGCTTGAAGGCATCATGTCAGATAGTTGCTTGAGCAGTAGTGGAGCAAAGATAAGATCGCCTGGGTGGTCGTAGCGCCATTTGAACGAAGTACGTAGCCCTTCAGAGTGGTGAACCCAAGATGAGATGTCTTGGCTCAGTTCCAGTTGAGGCATGATTTTGTTGATGTCACCACGAATTGGTGCATCTGCCAGGCGCAATTTACTGAACTCAGCCGCATCGATATCGATATGAATGACTTTTGCGTGAGGAGCAAAGGTATCGAGCTTGCCTGTTACTCGGTCATCAAAACGAGCACCGACAACAATCAACAGGTCACTCTCTTGAACAACTAGGTTAGCGGCCTTGGTGCCGTGCATACCAAGCATACCAAGGTAATGTGGGTCGTCACGCTCGATAGTACCTAAGCCTTTGAGCGTGCTTACGGCTGGCATTGGGTTTAGGCGTAAAAATTCGCGAACGGATTCCGTTGCTTTAGCCAGTTGAACGCCACCACCTACGTATAAAACAGGACGAGTCGCTTGAGATAGGAAGTGTTGTGCTTGTTCAATCGCGTCAGTTGTCGCAACAGGTATCGCTGGTGGTGTAAATTCAGGAAGAACATCGACAGGTGTTTCTGCTAATTGAACGTCTTTTGCGATATCAACAATAACCGGGCCGGGACGACCTGATTTTGCTACGACAAACGCTTCCGCTAGTGTTGGAGCGAGGTCTTCAATATCGGTTACTAGGTAGCTGTGTTTAGTACATGACAGAGACATGCCAATCACATCCATTTCTTGAAATGCATCAGTACCGATGTGTGAGCTAGCAACTTGACCTGTGATAGCAACGAGTGGGATGGAATCCATAAAGGCATCAGCAAGGCCGGTTACTAGGTTTGTCGCACCAGGGCCTGAGGTTGCCATACAAACAGCCACATCTTGAGTTGCACGAGCCATACCAATGGCAGCCATTGCTGCACCTTGCTCATGGCGACATAGGATATGTTCAACACCGCCGTCATAAAGAGCATCGTAGATTGGCATGATGGCACCGCCTGGGTAACCAAATACGGTCTCAATGCCTTGTTGCTTGAGTGCGGATACGACCAGTTCTGCGCCTTTCATCGTAATTCCTCCGTATTACCTTTATTTTGGTAATTGTTTCCATTGTCTCTGCACATCTTGTGCTCCCATTCTTCCTGTAAATCGGCAAAGCCGAAAATAATAAAATTATAAAAATCGAATCTTTAAATTAGAAAAAACCCCCGAACTTTTCAGTGCGGGGGTTTTTTCTAATTCGTGGTTACTTTTTTCCCACTCGCCCCCGCGCAGTCTCAATAATGACTACGATAATCAGGTTAATCAGTGCATAAATGCGAGCGTTAAATGTCATAAAATTCGAGTTTTCTCGTTTATTGTCTTAAGTAAATGTCTACATCTCTAGTGTTATCACACAAATCTGCTGCATGACAAGGAAAATGTCATTCTTTTTTCACATTAAAACACCATTCCACCACGCTATATAACAACCTTATCGCTTTGGTGAGCAATGAATATCCAGGGCGAATACTTTTAAATCAAAGACAAAGGAAAGTTATGGGACTCGCGATAATTCATAGTCGAGCTAGTGTGGGTGTAGAGGCTCCAGAAGTGACAGTCGAGGTGCATATCAGCAATGGAATGCCCGGTTTTACGTTGGTGGGTTTACCTGAAACAACGGTCAAGGAATCTAAAGATCGAGTGAGAAGCGCGATCATCAATTCTCGCTTTGAGTTTCCATCGAAAAGAATCACGGTTAACTTAGCTCCCGCAGATTTACCGAAAGAAGGTGGGCGGTTTGACTTGCCTATCGCGCTTGGGATTTTAGTTGCGTCGGACCAGTTACCCACATCAAAAATAGCTCAACATGAATTTATTGGTGAGTTAGCGCTGTCGGGTGAGTTGCGCTCGGTGAAAGGGGTACTGCCTGCAACACTCGCTGCTGACAGAGTTGAGCGTTGCTTAGTCGTACCGCATCACAATGGCGATCAGGCTGCTTTAGTCGGTAAAGGGGCACATAAGTCGGCGCAAACCTTGTTGGAGGTTTGTGCAGATATGTGTGGTCAGGCTCAGCTTGGTCTATATAGAACGGAACATCATCAGGCTGATGTTTCAGTGCTTCGCGACCTACAAGATATTATCGGCCAGCAGCAAGGCAAGCGAGCATTAGAAATCGCTGCTGCTGGTAACCATAATTTATTGTTCCTCGGCCCGCCTGGAACTGGCAAAACGATGTTGGCCTCGCGACTACGCGATTTATTGCCTGAGATGAGTAACGAAGAAGCGATGGAAACGGCTTCGATCGCTTCTTTAACTCAACAAGAGATCAATCAATACAACTGGAAGCAACGACCTTTTCGGTCCCCCCATCATTCGAGCTCAATGGCAGCATTGGTGGGTGGTGGTTCGGTGCCTCGCCCTGGTGAGATATCTTTGGCGCATAACGGGTTATTGTTTCTTGATGAGATGCCTGAGTTTGAGCGCAAGGTACTCGATTCTTTGCGAGAGCCGTTGGAGTCGGGTGAAATCATTATCTCTCGTGCGGCAGGTAAGACGCGTTTTCCTGCGCGCTTTCAATTAGTCGGTGCACTTAACCCAAGCCCTACAGGTTATTATGAAGGCAATCAAGCTCGAGCGAACCCACAAATCATCCTTCGCTACCTCAATCGACTATCAGGGCCGTTATTGGACCGATTCGATATGTCGTTAGAGATCCCCCTGTTGCCCAAAGGGATGTTAGCCGAAGGTAGCGACCGTGGTGAAACGACTCAAGTCGTAAAGCAAAGGGTCAGGCAGGCTCGTGAGCTGATGCTATCTCGCAATCATAAATCGAATGCACTGTTAGGTAGCCGAGAAATTGAAAAGTATTGCCCGTTAAGACGTGAGGATGCGGAGTTTCTGGAAACGGCATTGCACCGATTGGGCTTATCGATTCGCGCTTACCACCGGATCATCAAGGTGGCGCGAACCATTGCTGACCTTGACGGTAATGAGCAGATTGAAAAGAAGCACCTATCGGAAGCGCTTGGCTATCGAGCCATGGATCGGTTGTTGAAGCAACTCACAGCTCAAGCTGTATAGTAATACCAATCGTAGTAAACAACGGGTCATTTATTTACTACGATTGGTATAAAAACAAGAAAGCCTGCTTTTTACGCAGGCTTTCGTTGTTATGAACTAATGGTTATGAGCGAGCAATGAAGCCTAACTAGAACTTGTAGTTCAGACCTACTGAGACGATGTATTGAGACTCATCGTAGAAGGTAATATTCGAGTCGCTGGTACCGTAGCCCGCCAGTGAAACAAACGACCAGTTTTCCCAGTTCATGAACTGCTCATACTCATATGCGGCAAACAGGTTAATGTTGTCATCGCTACGCGTTTTGCCGTAAATCGGGTTGCTAGCATCGTAGGATCGTTGGTTGTAACCCGCAGTCAACGCGTATTGGTGACGACCCATGCCACCAAATAGACTTACCTCACCGCCAAACTGTTCATAAGAGGCAGCCTTGCCATCTGCAGAGCTTGATTGGTAAATCAATGATGGTACTAACATCATGGTACGGCTGAGTGGAACGCGGTATTGGCCTTTCAGGTAGAAGGTTTCTGCATCACGTTGGAGTTCTTCTCTAACTAAATCATCTTCTACATCTTTGGTGGCGTAGGCCATGTCTAGCGAAAAAGCTGAGCCTGCAATGCTGCTTAGCTTCAAACGAAAGGCATTGCCAGTTTCATCGGTTTTGCTTCGAGTAACGTCTTCTGCATATGGATTCGCCCAAGTTTTACCTGACATAATGGTTGGCAGAAGTGAAGCGTCAATGACCATACCTGACTCTAGTTGGTATTTATAACCAACCTCTAGCACAACAGTACCTGTTGCTACGTCATCACGAGCGGTACCCGTATACACTTGATGATTTAATTTTTCACCAAAGGTGTAAGCGACATTGCCCAAAGGCGCGACTAGAAATGAGCTCTCAGATGAGGCTTTCTGGTTATTTGACGAGATGGTGCTATCAGTATCGGTATTAAAATTTGAGGTGGAAGAGGTTACCCCGGTATTGATAGAGATTTCACCACTGAAGCCTTGTTCGTTTGCAAGCTTGGCAAAGGCAGGCGAAGCAGCAACGCTTAATGCGAGAAGTGTGATTTTTATTTTCATTTACGGGCTCCTTGCCCACCGGTTCTTAGGACGGGTTATTAATATCAGTAAAGCACGGTATTTCCTGGCTGATTATTTCTCAATGATGGTTTTTGATTTAGGAAAAAAAAGGAAGCCTGAGCTTCCTTTAATCATTAACTTACTTCTTTAATAAGAAGTTAACCAGCTCGAAGTACTCATCGAGAGAGTTAATACCTTGAGCATCGATCAGGTAGCGATTATTGACTACAACAGCGGGAACGCCTGACAGGCCACTATCTTTAAATGCTTTGTCGAAGCGACGAACCATAGAATCTACTGCAAAGCCATTGTAAGCCGCATCAAATTTTTTCTCGTCGACGCCTTCGTCCAAGAAAATTTGACGTAGCTCTGCTTCATCGCGTGGTGGCTTGTTCATGTTGTGAATGCGGTTAAACATCACTGGCACCATTTTGTCTTCCACTTTCAATGCAATCATGGTTGCGTAAGCTTTGCTCATTGGTAAGCCCATGTTGCCACCCATGAATGAAACATGGTTCTTCTGTAGCTTAGCGTCTTTAGGTAGCTGTTGTTTTAGCTGCTGGATGATTGGCTCAAAGCTATTACAGTGTGGGCAGTAAAAAGAGAAGAACTCTGTCACCATTGGTTTTTTTGATGCTTCTAGGTCGAGAACTTTGTAGTGTTCACCTTCGTTAAATTTCGCAGCGTGAGCTGAAAGGCTCAACATGATCAATGAGAAAAATGCGAATAGCTTTTTCATTTATCCAATCTCCATTATGTTTGAATTTTTATCTAGTTGTATGTTGCGATTAGTATTACCACTGAGGCATTAACGAAAGTGGTGGTTCTTGCAGGGTAGCAATTTGCTCTTTACAAGCAAGTACTTGTTGCTCCCAATATTTAGGATCATTAAACCATGGGAAGGCCAAAGGAAAAGCAGGATCGTGCCATCGTTTTGCTAGCCATGCCATGTAATGCACCATACGTAGACCGCGTAGTGGTTCGATTAGTTTCAGTTGTGAGGTATTAAAATCGCAAAACTCTTGATAACTCTCTAGCAGAATATCCAGTTGCATCAGTTTATCTTGGCGTTCGCCGTTAAGTAGCATCCATAGATCTTGCACCGCTGGTCCATTGCGCGAATCATCGAGATCGACGAACATTGGTCCGTCGCGCCACAATATATTACCTGGGTGGCAGTCACCATGCAGGCGGATGTTCTCAATGTTGCTCGGCCACTGGTTCTCTAGCTCTTTTATCAGAAGGTCAACGTCATTGAAGAACGCGTTTTCTAGGTGCGTCGGGATAAACTGCGAATTCTCTAGAATCTTACGTGGCTGATATAGGTATTCATCTAAGCTAATGGTTGGACGGTGTTGGAATGTTTTGCCTGCACTTGCCTTATGAATTCGACCAAGGAAACGACCTACCCCTTCCAGTTGGTTCAAGTTATCGACTTCGTACTGCCTGCCACCAACACTGTCAAACAGTGTAAACAGATAGCCTTGATATTCATGTAGGGTTTCGCCATTGATGCGTATCGGCGGTGCGACTGGAATTTCTTGGTCGATAAGCTCAAGTGTAAAGTCGTGCTCTTCTTGAATCTGTTCTTTGCTCCAGCGTTGCGGCCGATAAAACTTAACGACGTAGCGTTTACGGTCTTCGTCGGTGAATTGATATACCCGGTTTTCGTAGCTGTTGAGGGCGAGAAGCCCAGATTCAGCTCGAACTCCAATACTCTCCAGTGCGTACCACATGAAGTCAGGGGTCAAGTTATCAAAGTTAAAGGCTTGCATCGTCATAGAATAAAAAAGGCTCATTACTGAGCCTTTTTCCATTTATAGGGAAGTTATACCAATCCGTGAGAGGCTTGGTATCAGAGTTTCTTGATAAAGCGGCTTTCTACTTCCATCGTAAACTCTTCATTATCCGAGAGTATAAACTGAATTGTCGAAACTGGTGAGCTCAGTTTTTCTGGGTCGACCCCCAAACTGATAGGTAGGTTCAAAACCTCGCCCGGATCGACCGTAATGGTTTGCTTACCGTACCAGATAGAATTGGGTAACCCTTTCACATCAAGTTTGTACTCTTGCTCTTGCTGAGTTTTGTTGATGACTTTCAAGTTGTAAGTATTTTCGACAAGCCCTTGAGTATTGGTTCTAAATAGCTGGTTTCTATCTCGCAGAACGCTTAAGCCTGCAGGATCAACACTCGCGATTTGTGCAAAGAATAAACCCAGCATAACGATCAATATTACACCATAGCCTAAGAGTTTAGGGCGCATCACCTTGGTTGAGTGACCTTCAAGTCTATGTTCTGTGGTGTAGTTGATCAGGCCTTTTTCATAGCCCATACGTTCCATCGTGTGGTCACAGGCATCAATACACGCACCGCAGTTAATGCATTCGTATTGTAGGCCGTCACGAATATCGATACCTGTCGGGCAAACTTGAACGCATAAATTACAGTCAATACAGTCACCAAGGCCAAGCTCTTTTGGATCGGCTTTGCGAGAACGAGGGCCGCGGCTTTCACCACGTTCTGTGTCGTAACCAACGATGAAAGTGTCTTTATCGAACATAGCCGATTGGAAGCGCGCGTAAGGACACATGTGCAGACAAACAATTGAACGCATCCAACCGGCATTGGCATAAGTACAGCCTGCAAAGAACAGTACCCAAAACACCGGCCAGAAAGACGAGTTAAAGGTAAAGAAGCCAATCACCAACTCTTTGATAGGGATGAAGTAACCGACAAAGGTTAGTCCTGTTGCGATTGCAATTGCCCACCATGCGATGTGTTTGAGGGTTTTTCTAACGATTAGATTGCTTGTCAGTTTACCTGAATCTTGTTTTCTTCTCTTATTGGCAGCGCCTTCTAGCTTTTCTTCGAACCAGATGTACATAAAGGTCCACACGGTCTGAGGACACAAGTAGCCACACCAAACACGGCCTAAAAAGGTTGTGATAAAAAACAGGCCGAACGCAGCAATCATAAATAGGATGGCGAGGAGCGTCAGATCTTGCGGGTACAACGTGGTGCCAAAGAAGTTAAACTGCTGGCTGCCGATATCGAGTAAGATCGCTTGTCGCTCACCAAATGGAATCCATGGGATAAGCGCAAAAAGTAAAAGTAAGAACCAACCGCCATAACGGCGCAGTTGTTGGAATTTACCTTTGCTTTCTCGAACATAGATTCGGTTACTTGGGTTAAATCGATCTCCATTACCTTTATGTGTTTTCGGGTTAAAGGTTTTAGGCGTCACATCTTTGATATCGATTTTATCCTGACTCATGGACTATCCTTTTTGTGGCTTGTTTGCCCTGTTAAAGAGGGCATGACGACATTACTTGAAAGTATGGTTTAGAGAACCTATTGAAATTGAGCTTGGTGCATTTGTTGTTATCGCACTCACTCTTATTATTTTAGAAGATTCTTATGGATGGCGATTATAACGACAATCTTGTTCTCATTTCTTTAACGCTATCAACCTTTAACAACAAAAGTCATAACAGTTGTGACGAAAAAATAGCGAACAGAAACAAAAAAGCGACCAAGAGGTCGCTTTTTAGAATTGAGCAATTTATTGATAAGGCAATTAAGCTTTAACGCATTTAAGCTGTTAAAGGATGCCACGCGCTTTTAAAATCGCGGTTTTGAAGTCATCTTCTTGGTCTTTTTTCAGGCCTGGGATCATTTCATCTTTTTCACTGTTACGCATTTTGAGGTGATAGATCAGAACGTCGTCTGTCAGTTCTTCAAGTTTACCTTCGTAGCCCGCTTCTTTTGACAGCTTAATGATGAATTCTAACAAGTTAAGCTCTTGATCTTTCTGCCACTCAGGCTCCATCAATTCAAGCAGTTCTTCAATACGATGACACTTCATACTTTATTCTCCACAAATTTTATAATGATTTGTGGCTTAAGGTATCAAATCAGGTAGGGAATACCAATGTGTAAACACATTTCAGAAAGGATAGGGCAAGAAAAAAGCGCAGTAAAAACTGCGCTTTTTATTAAGCGGCTTTAATTACTTTTGTTGCAGTCGGTGCTAATAAAGCAGTCTTCTCAACTAAAGTCATTGTTGGAGCCAATTTCTTAGCCATTGGAGCGGCAGCAAAGCCACTACGACGACGCATCGCACTACGGTTGGTGTGCGAGAACCTGACAGCTGTTGGGCGCATTCATTTACCTAACGGTCAGGCATATCCATTGCCAATCTAATGGCCTGATTTACCATGAGATCCGCTTCAATTACTTGAAGAGTCACTCGTCTGGCTTTCGCCAATCCGAATAATAAATCAGGATAATGATATGCATGCATATCAAGGCTTAGATTATCACTATCTAAGTTATCGATCGACGCTTGAGTGATAAATAGACGATATTAGAGCTAAAATAGTGTGAGCAGTATATTTGAGTTTGAACCTCTTTCAGGCTTAAGATGATGTTTTAAAGGAGGTGCATATGTCGTTCTTAAAGAAAACGTTAGCAAGTTTTGGTATTGGATCTGCCAAAGTGGATTCTGTATTGCAACAGGAAGTGCTTTATCCAGGGCAAAAGGCGAGCATTATTGTGCATGTGTATGGTGGCTCTCAACCGCAGGAGATAGATAACATCGATCTCAACCTGTGTTGTCGCTACATAAAAGAAGTGACCACTAATTCGCAAAGGCAAGAGGGCGGTCAAACACGTCGAATGCACCAAACATACTCGTTGGCCAAATGGAGCCTGCCGTATTCCTTTGTGATTCAGCCGGGAGAAACTCGTGACTTTGAATGCGAGTTTGATGTGCCGTTGAATACCCCAGTGACGATTGGTGACTCAAAGGTGTGGCTTGAAACCGGGCTCGATATTGCGATGGCGATTGACCCTTCGGATAAGGATATTTTAACGGTTCGTCCTGATGCGCTACTTGATGGCATTTTTAACGAACTCGAAGCTCAAGGTCTGCGCATTCGCCAAGTTGAATGTGAAGCGGTAGATGGCTTTGAATTACCGTTTGTACAAGAGTTTGAATTTGTTCCAACCACAGGCCCTTATCATGGCCGCTGGCGTGAGCTGGAAGTGGTTGCTCATCGTGATGATACGGAGCTTAAGCTGTGGTTTGAGATAGACCGCAATCGCGATGGTGCAAAAGGTATGTTGGCTAGCTTGCTAGGCATTGGTCAGCTGCAGCGTCAGTTGAGTGTGCCATTGGATACCTCACCAGAAGATGCGGGCAAAATGGTGCTTGAGTATTTAGACAACGCTTCTTAGTGTCTGAGGAGCGATTCGGTCACACATACTTAGCAGCATTTACGTCATAATAATTTAAGCTTACACGTGTAAGCTTAATGTGTAATACTAGGCAAATCGAACATTTACTCTAGTAGGATAACCATGTCTGCATCATCGGCTAGCGAATACAGTGATATTGAAGAACGCGCTAATGCGATAACCCATGGTTTGGGCGTTGTACTTGGTGTGGTAGGCCTGGTCCTATTGCTGATTCGTGCTTTTGATTACCAAGCCGACATGCTTACTGTTGCCAGTATGGCGGTGTATGGCAGCAGTATTATTCTGCTCTTTCTTGCTTCCACGTTGTACCACTCGATCACCACTGAGAAAACCAAGCGCTTACGCAAAACTCTTGATCACTGCGCGATTTATTTACTGATTGCTGGCAGTTATACGCCATTCTTGTTAGTGAGCTTAAGAACACCATTAGCAATGGGGTTGATGGCGGTAATCTGGGGTATCGCGTTGGTCGGAATTATAATGAAGATTGCTTTTGTCTATCGATTTAAGCGCTTGTCATTGGTGACATATTTAGCGATGGGTTGGTTGTCGTTGATAGTGGTGTATCAACTAGCTATGAATATCGAGATGGGCGGTTTGGTATTATTAGCGCTTGGCGGTGTGATCTACTCTTTGGGGGTGATTTTCTATGTGGCAAAACGCATCCCTTACAATCATGCCATCTGGCACTTGTTTGTTTTGGCGGGCTGCGCTTGCCATTTCTTCGCTATTTACTTGTACGTGACTCCGGTTTAGCGAGCTAGTACTTCAGTAATTTCAGCTTTGATCTGATATTCAGGGTGTTGTTCTAGGTCGAGCTTGATTAGCTTGCCTTCCTCACCTGTCTTTGGTCGCAAATATGTGTCGGCCATTCGTTTGATTGACTTCCACACTGCAACTTTTTCTTCTGCCAACAACTCGCCTTCTACAGTAAATACGCTGATGTTAAGTGATACCAAAATGACAGCTTGAGTGCCTTGGTTGGTGATGGCAGTCGGAATAATAAGCTCACCATTTTCATAGCGACTTGCACCCAGTACAACATCCACTCCTGATTGAGACAGCTGTAAGCTTGGTTTTTTACTATTAACCACAACCGTTGTGCCACGAGTATTCGTCGCTACCGGGACGGCTACGACAGGTGCTGCTGCAACGGGCACGGCGATCTCTGATGTTGTCGCTGCTGCTTCCGTTTGCTTCGGTGCCACATATTGCCAAGTAAAATCATCTTTGAGTAACACTTGCTTGCCATCAGGCAATGTGACCATTTGATCAGCAAAGGCAGAACTTACGAATACTGAGTTTGCAAGCAATGCGCCAGCGAGAAGTACGTATGATTTCATCTGTGTTTCCTTGATTTTGTGCTTGGTTAGCGTCGCCAAAAGGCTGGAAAAAATAGAACAATGAGCGTCAGTATCTCTAGTCGCCCCATTAGCATGCCTAAACTTAGCAACCATTTAGCGGCGTCTGGCAGTGGGGCAAAGTTCCCGGTTGGACCGATCACGCTACCCATTCCCGGGCCCACGTTGGCAACGGCTGTGATAGCGCCAGATATACTGGTCACAGGATCAAGTCCCATCGCGCTCAAGCCGCCTGCAATTAAGATAATCGTGATAAAGAACATCAGACCAAATGCGACGAGTGAACGCACAATATCGTCATTCACAGGTCGCTGATTGTAGCGTTGAACAAACACGCCCGATGGGTGAATTAGCTTCATCATTTGTTTGTGGAGCATGGTCATCGCGATCTGGAAACGGAAGATCTTAATACCGCCAGAGGTTGACCCCGAGCAAGCTCCTGCCATCATCAGGAAGGCAAATAATGTGCTTGGCAGTGCGCCCCATGCAGTGAAGTCTTCTAAGCCAAAACCGGTTGTGGTGACGACTGATACAATGTTGAACATCGAAACGCGCATCGCATCCATGACAGTGTAGCCATCTCTAACCACCAACCATGTCGATATTACGGCACTAGTGACCAAAAATAGATACGTGAACCCTCTCACCTGTGCATCTTTATAGAGGATTGAGAGTTTTCTGCCTCGCAGTGCGCTAACAAACAGTAAGAACGGCAGTCCACCAAGGAACATGAACAGTGTTCCCACCCAGTGAGCACTGTTGGAGAAGTGGTTCATAGAACCGTCTGAGGTTGAGTAACCGCCTGTAGATAGCGTGGTGAATGAGTGGTTGATGGCATCAAACACACTCATGCCCGCAAATAGGTAGCTCACCAAGCATAGGCCTGTTAATACCAAATAGACCGCCACGATGTTCTTGGCGACGGTTTTTGCTCTCGGGCTGCTTTTATCTGACCAATCGGAAGACTCAGTTTGGAACAAGCGCATACCACCGACGTTAAGCATTGGTAGAACCGCTACTGCCATTACGATGAACCCAACACCACCAAGCCACTGCAATATAGATCGCCATAATAGAATGCTTGGTGCCATGCTGTCTAAGCCGCTTAATACGGTTGATCCTGTCGTGGTGATACCCGACATGGTTTCAAAATAGGCATCAGTGAAGCTGATGTGGTTGATGAAGACAAAGGGTAGTGCAGCGAAGGCGCTGGCAATAGTCCAGACCAAAGAGGTGATCAGGAACATGTCTCGCACCCCAAGTCGGAAATTAGCTGAACGGCCTAAGCTTAAGCAGATGAACGCCACAATGTGCGTGATCACTACCGATTGACCAAACTCGAGGAAGCCACCGGTGCCAGTAAAAAAGGCAACCAATGTAGGGATGTACATGAAAAGGGCGAGTTTTGATAACACTAACCCTATCACTAATAATATCGGACGAAAGTTGACCATAGCTTAATAGACCATAGCTTAAATAGATTACAGCTTTGTGCCGGAGCGTCGTTCTCACAAAAAGAAAGTTGCGAGAAGAAGCTTACGAGAACAAGGCTATAAGAAGAATGGGCTCGGTTGGAATAGAGACTCAACATCAGGTACGTATTTCTTGTCCACTAGGAACATCACAACGTGGTCATCTTGTTCAATTACGGTTCTATCGTGCGCAATAAGAACCTCTTCTCCGCGAACAATTGCACCAATAGTGGTGCCCGGTGGCAGTTTGATGTCGCCAATCGCTCGGCCAACGACTTTCGATGTGGTTTCGTCACCGTGAGCAATGGCTTCGATCGCCTCTGCAGCGCCACGACGTAGAGAGGATACGTTTACAATATCAGCACGACGAACGTGAGTAAGCAACGCAGAAATGGTCGCTTGTTGTGGCGATATCGCAATATCAATCACACCACCCTGAACAAGGTCGACGTAAGCACCACGCTGAATCAGTACCATTACCTTCTTGGCACCCATTCGCTTAGCCAGCATAGCGGACATGATGTTGGTTTCATCTTCATTGGTTAGGGCAATGAACACATCCACCTGATCGATGTTCTCTTCGGTTAGCAGTTCTTGGTCGGCGGCATCACCACAGAATACGATGGTGTTTTCTAATTCTTCAGATAGCTTCTCAGCACGAGTGTAACTACGTTCGATAAGCTTGATGCTGTAGCTCTGCTCAAGGCGTTTCGCCAAGCTTGCACCAATGTTACCACCTCCGACAATCATGATGCGGCGGTATGGCTTCTCTAGGCGTTGCAGTTCACTCATTACTGAGCGGATATGGTTACTCGCGGCCACGAAGAAAACCTCATCGTCTGCTTCAATGATGGTAGTGCCTTGCGGGCGAATAGGGCGGCCTTGACGGAAAATAGCAGCAACACGAGTATCGATGTGCGGCATGTGCTCACGCAAAGCAGATAGGGCGTTACCGACCAGTGGACCACCGTAGTAGGCTTTTACTGCGACGAGGCTAACTTTCTGTTCAGCAAAGCTCACAACCTGCAATGCGCCTGGGTATTGAATCAGGCGCTCGATATAGCTGGTCACTAGCTCTTCGGGTGCGATCAGGTGATCGACTGGGATAGCACCAGACTTGAATAGCGCTTCTTTCTCTTCTAGGTATTGAGGAGAGCGAATGCGGGCAATTCGGTTTGGTGTGTTGAAAAGAGAAAAGGCAACCTGACACGCAGCCATGTTGGTTTCATCCATGTTGGTTACGGCAACCAACATGTCGGCATCTTGCGCGCCCGCTTCACGTAGTGTGTTCGGGTGGCTGGCATAACCGTTTACAACCCTAAGGTCGTATTTATCCTGAAGTTCACGAAGTCGGTCAGTATTACGGTCGACAATAGTGATGTCGTTGTTTTCACCAACCAGGTTTTCAGCAAGGGTACCGCCAACTTGGCCTGCACCTAGGATAATGATCTTCATAGCCTGTCTCTTTTCTTTACCGTCGTAATTCTAGTGATCTCACTTTGTTTTGATAATGCACTAGAAAGAAACAGCGGCTAAGAAATAAATTCTTAGCCGCTGTTAGTTGTTATGCCTTTTTTACTAGAACTGCGTAGTAGAAGCCATCCATATCTTCTTCTCCAGGCAGTATTTGACGACCTGGATTTTCGATATCAGACCCAACAAGCGTTGCGTTCTCGGTACGCTCAAGGAATGCTTTCACTTGCAGCACGTTTTCTTGCGGCGTGATAGAACATGTCGCATAAACCATGGTGCCGCCTTCTTTCAGCTGACGCCACATTGCATCCATGATCTCGCTTTGCAGCTCTGCTAGTGCATCAATATCAGATGCACGACGTAGCCACTTGATGTCAGGGTGACGACGAATTACGCCAGTCGCTGAACAAGGAGCATCAAGCAGGATACGGTCGAACTTATCACCCATCCACCACTCTTCAGGGTAGCGAGCATCGCCACAGATTACGTCGGCACGCAGTTGTAGGCGTTCAAGGTTATCGTAAACACGGTCTAGGCGTTTAATATCACAGTCAATCGCAACCACTTCAGTGTCTTGAGTATGTTCAAGAATGTGCGCAGTTTTACCACCTGGCGCTGCACAACAGTCTAGGATTAGCTCACCATCTTTGGGTGTTAGGTAATCAACAGAAAGTTGAGCTGCAGCATCTTGTACAGATACCCAACCTCTGTCGAAACCCGGAAGCAAAGTAACATCACAAGGTGACGCTAATTTTATGGCATCAGCCGCTTCTGGGTGCAGTGTGTATTCAATGTTTTCGTTTTTAAGCAGTTCAACATACTCGTCACGAGTGTGGTGTTGACGGTTTACGCGCAGCCACATTGGTGCTTTGCTGTTGTTTGCTTCAATCAGTTGCTCCCACTGATCTGGGTAGCTTTCTTGAAGCATTTTTAGAATCCAGCTTGGATGGCTGTATTTGCCCGCATTGTGGCTAACTGCTTTTTCATCTAGCTCTTCTTGATCGCGCAGGTAGCTGCGAAGTACTGCGTTGATCAAACCACTCAGGCTTGGGCCGCGCAGCGTTTTGGTTGCTTCAACTGTTTCAGCAACGGCAGCATGCGAAGGGATGCGCATAAAGCTCAACTGGTAAATGCCTACTAAGATCAGGTGGTGGAATACGCGCTTTTTACCTTTAAGCGAGTTTTCCATCAGTTCGTTAGCGATTGACTCCAAGCGAGGCAGGTAACGAAGTGCGCCGTAGCAAATCTCTTGCAGTAGAGCATGGTCTCGCGGACGGATCGTTTTTTGAGCCGCAGGGAGAGCGTGTGAAAGAGAGTGGCCTTTATCGACAACTTGGAATAGGACATTTGCAGCAGCAGCGCGAACATTCATGAGGGGTACCGAATATTTATTTGAATACATGAGGGCATCTCTGCCCTCGTAAAGGTTTTCTAAACTGTGTTTTTACAAGCTACACGTTTTTAAGTACATATTGAGTAGCTTTAAAGCGGTTAAGAAAGTTGAGTACCAACTTCAAACCAGCTTGCACGTGAGTTCAAGATATCTTGAACTGACATAGCTTTTTTGCCTGGAACTTGTAACTGTTCCAATACTAGTACTTTGTCGCCAGTCGCAACATAAATACCAGTCTTATCTGCTTTGATTATTGAGCCAGCTGGCGCAGACGTCGATTCTTCATCAACACGTGTCTGCCAAACTTTAATGCTTTTTTCATCATTAGAGCTGCTATCAGTAATCGCAAAGTGACTCATTGGCCATGGGTTGAAAGCGCGCACACAACGTTCGATGTGTTCTGCACTGTCATTCCAATCAATTTTTGCTTCTTCTTTGCTCAGCTTCTTCGCGTAGTTAGCAAGCTCGTCATCTTGCTTCTCAGCAACAGCCTTACCAGAAGCGATGTCTGCTAAACACTCAACAAGAGCATCAGGACCAAGACCAGCTAACTTTTCGTACATTGACGCACTGGTATCTGTAGATTCGATTGGTAGCGTTGCGATGCTTAGCATATCACCGGTATCTAGGCCGATATCCATCTGCATGATCGTCACGCCAGTCTCTTTATCGCCCGCCCAGATAGAGCGTTGGATCGGAGCAGCACCACGCCAGCGTGGCAGGATTGAACCATGCACGTTGATACAACCTAAGCGAGGCGTATCTAATACAGCTTGTGGAAGCAATAAGCCGTAAGCGACAACAACCATGATGTCAGCATTCAAATCTGCTAGCTCTTGCTTAGCTTCATCTGACTTGAAGTTTTCTGGTTGGTAAACCGGAATATTGTTTTCAAGTGCGATGTTTTTTACCGGGCTCGCAGTCAGTTTTTTACCGCGGCCTGCTGGACGATCTGGCTGTGTGTAAACAGCAATAACTTCATGCTCCGAAGACAACAACGCCGCCAAGTGACGGGCGGCGAAATCCGGAGTACCTGCGAAGACAATTCTTAAAGATTGACTCAAGGTAGACTTCCTTCTTAATTTAGTAATAGCAGCGGTTATTAACCTTGTTTCTCGTTGAAACGTTTAATCTTCGCTAGCTTATCTTGAATACGTTTGCGCTTTAGTGGCGATAGGTAATCAACAAACAACTTACCTTCTAGGTGGTCAAGTTCGTGCTGAACACAGATAGCCAGAAGGTCGTCAGCGTCGAATGTGAATTCGTTGCCTTCGCGGTCCAATGCTTTAACTGTTACTTCTGCAGCGCGAGGTACTAGAGCTCGAGCGCCGGGTACAGATAGACAGCCTTCTTCGATACCATCTTCGCCACGCTTCTCGGTAATTTCAGGGTTGATCAGAACAATAGGTTCATCACGTGTTTCTGAAATATCGATAACAACGATGCGTTGGTGGAAATCTACTTGCGTTGCCGCAAGGCCGATACCTTCTTCGTCGTACATGGTTTCAATCATGTCATCAACGAACTTTTGAATCTCTGGGGTAACTTCTTTTACCGGTTTCGCCACGGTACGTAGACGATCATCTGGTAATGTTAATACTTGTAATACAGACATATACACTCGAAATATTGAACTGTGCCGAAACAGCTTAAACCTTGTTGGCTCAATTCTAGACATTTTAGAGGTCAAATGACAGCATCCTGAAGGTAATTCTCAAATCAGATGTCATATATTCAGACCAAGGAACCTAGGTCATGCGTCATTTTTCTTCTATTTTTTCTCTCGTTTGTGCCTCACTTTCGTTCACCGTTATGGCTGAAAATAGTGAGCAACCTTTAACCATTAGGCAGGATGCACCTCAGGTTTATGTCGTAGTTAAGGGCGATACCTTATGGGATATTTCCACGATGTATCTCGATAGTCCTTGGTTGTGGCCGAGGTTGTGGCAAGTAAATCCAGAGATAGAAAACCCTCACCTTATTTACCCCGGAGATAAATTGTCTTTGGTTTGGATTAATGGCGAGCCTGTATTGAGCCTAAAGCCTGTAATTAAACTGAGCCCTAAGATTCGTGTCTATGAGAAGAAAGCGGTGCCTACCGTCAACGAGGGGCTGGTTCTGCCATATCTACAATCTGACCGCTTGGTTGAGCAGCAAGATATCCAATCAGCTCAACGAGTGTTGGGGACAAGCGATGGTAAACGTTTCTTATCGGGTGAAGACCGGTTATTTATCTCGGGTAAACAGCAGTATCCCAAGTGGGGTATCTACCGCGCCGTCGAAACTTACCAGCGACAGCTACCTCAGGCGAGTATGACCTCGTTACGTTTGGTCGCCACGGCACGCTTAAAAGAAGTGGACGCTGAGTTCAGTCGCTTACAGATCGAGACCCAACTGCAAGAGGTGCTGCTTAACGATCTAGTGTTGCCTGAGCTTGGTGTCGATCAGGTGAAGCTCTCAACCACATTTTATCCAGCGCCTAGTGCTGCAGGGCAGTTTGCTAATATATTGGGTTCATTAGATGGCAGCCAATACAGTGCAAAGAATCAGGTGGTCGTTATCAATAAAGGCTCACAGGACAATCTTCGCCAAGGCTCTATGTTTACCCTCAGCGAAAACGGCGCTGTGGTGTTTGGTAAGCAAGGTGAATACAGCTACAAAGAGTCAGCGGCGAGCGATAAGGTGCAATTGCCAAGTACCTCGCTCGGTAGTTTGATGGTCATCCGCCCTTACGAGTATTTTAGTCTCGCCCTGATTACTCAGAGCTCAAAACCGGTTAGCAATGGCATTCTGGCGGTATCGCCTGTGGACCTTGCTTTGAAGGAAGAGGTTAAGGGCACCAAGTGAATGAGCAACCACTGATCGCTTGGCTCTCTCTGAGCTTTGTTCCGCAATTGGGTGGCAAGCGACTTTCTCGATTGCTGAGCATTGATTCCCCTTCGAATATTGTTGGTTACTCAAGTCAGCAACTGCAAGCGCTTGGTCTGTCTGCCAAGCAAATTGCTTATTTAAGAGAGCAAGCCCCAAGAGAAGTGGAGGCTTGCTTAGCGTGGCAAGCAAGACAACCCAACCATCACATCCTTACCCCGAATTGCCCTCATTACCCCAAACTGCTGAATGAGACCGCCTCTGCGCCAAGTGTGCTTTTTGTTAAAGGTCATGTTGAAAAATTGATTGAGCCTCAAATCGCGATGGTCGGCAGTCGCAATGCTAGTCTCGAAGGGTTGCAAACCGCGAAGTCTTTCGCCAAAGAGTTCGTTCAAAACGGTTTGATTGTCACCAGTGGCTTAGCGCTCGGTATCGATGGCTATGCTCATGATGGTGCTCTAGATAAGGGTGGGGAAACTTTTGCTGTGTTGGGTTCGGGTTTGGATTCTATTTATCCTGTCCGACACCGAAATTTAGCGGATAGAATTTGTGAGAATGGTGCGTTGATTTCAGAGTTCCGTCCAGATGCCAAACCACGACCTGAACATTTTCCTCGTCGTAACCGTATTATAAGTGGTTTATCGCTCGGAACCTTAGTGGTTGAAGCAGCTGAGAAAAGTGGCTCTTTGATTACGGCTCGCTATGCCATGGAGCAGGGGCGCGAGGTTTTCGCGCTTCCAGGTTCGATTCATAGCCCAACCAGTCGTGGAGGGAATAGTTTAATCAAAGCTGGTGCATGTTTGGTACAGAGTGCTCAAGATGTTCTGATTGAAATAAAGAGTCTGTTAGACTGGTCTATTGATCAGCAACCCAGTTTGTTCGAACCTACGTCCAGTATTGGGGAAAATGAACAATTGCCATTTCCACAGCTGTTCGCTAACGTAGGGTTAGAGGCGACACCCGTTGATATTTTGGCACAGAGAACCCATATACCTGTGCATGAGGTCATGATGCAGCTTTTGGAGCTTGAGCTCTCAGGGCATGTTGTTGCAGTTTCCGGTGGCTATATTCGAAAGGGGAGAGGCTAAGCTATGATGATGGACATACTGATGTACTTGTTTGAAACCTACATCCATAGCGATTCTGAATTGCAGGTGGATCAAGATGAGCTGGAAGATGAGCTTCTTCGAGCAGGGTTTCACCAAGATGATATTTATAAGGCTCTCCATTGGTTAGAAGATCTTGCAGCATTGCAAGATACCGAGAACCAAGCGGCGATTAGTGTGTGTTCCAATACCTCGATGCGTATTTATACCAGTCGAGAGATTTCACGTATTAATATGGAGTGTCGAGGTTTCTTACTGTTCCTTGAGCAGATCAATGTACTCACAACAGAGATTCGTGAAATGGTGATTGATCGTGTGATGGGGCTTGAGACCAACGAATTTGAATTGGATGATCTGAAATGGATTATCTTAATGGTGCTATTTAATGTGCCGGGTAATGAAAGTGCTTACACGCAAATGGAAGAGCTGTTGTACACCAAAGAGCAAGGTATCTTGCATTAATACAGGCTTGTCATGAGTAGTAAGATTGATAATCAGCTTTTTTCAGCACATGAACATGCATTAGAGCATGAACCATGTCCACAGTGTGGTGGAGAGCTTCAGCTTCGCCATGGTAAGCACGGTCCATTTTTAGGCTGCAAGCAGTATCCAAGTTGCGATTACATCAAACCCCTACATCAAAACGATGGCCATGTGGTGAAAGAGCTGGGTGTACCATGTCCTAAATGCCAAAACGAATTGGTATTAAGGCAAGGTCGCTTTGGGATGTTTATTGGTTGTAGCAGCTATCCAGAGTGTAATCACATCGAATCTTTGGACCAACCGAAAGAACGGCCTGAAGAGCAGCCACTTGTTGCTTGCCCTGAGTGTGGCAGAGGCCATTTGGTTGAGCGTAAATCTCGCTATGGCAAAATCTTCTATGCTTGTGATAACTACCCTAAGTGTAAATTCGCCGTTAATCAGCCACCTGTTATAGGTCGTTGTGAAGAATGCTTGTTTCCATTGTTGCTGGAGAAGAAAACGGCCAGTGGTACTAAGAAGCAATGTGCTGATCGCAAGTGTCACCACATTCAATCTCAATAACCTGATGTTATAGACACAAAAACGGCGCTCAATGAGCGCCGTTTCTATATTAAACCCACAATGAAAGCTTACTTCAGTTGCTCTGCAAATTCATGAACAGCAGGGTAGGCTTGCTTATCGAGAATGTTTGCCAATGAACATAATGTTCTTTGCAGCTCGGCGTTGTAGTCAGCGCTCACATTGATGTGGCCCATCTTACGACCCGCACGCTTCTCTTTGCCATACCAATGAACATGACAACCGTCTTGAGCCAGAATAGCCTCAGGGAGGGTATCTTCGCCAAGAATGTTGATCATTGCCGTAGGACGAATCAGTTTAGTGCTGCCTAGTGGCATTCCACATACGGCACGTAGGTGATTTTCAAACTGACAAGTTTCAGCACCTTGTTGAGTCCAGTGGCCAGAGTTATGAACACGTGGTGCAATCTCATTTACAAGCAGTGAACCTTTAACATCAAAGAATTCAAGCGCTAACACACCAACGTAATCCAAACGCTCTGCAACTGAGGTGAACATGGTTTTCGCTTGCTCTTGCAGTTCAATGTCATCAATTGCTGTCGATAAGCTCAACACGCCATCGGTGTGAACATTCTCAGCCAGTGGGTACACTTGAATATCGCCATTGATACCACGAGCACCGACCAGTGAGACTTCGCGATCAAACGGGACGAACTCTTCAGCCACAATGGCTTGGTTATCTGTTGCGGCAATGCACTCCGCCATTTCTGTCCATGTCGTGTCAACATTGTCTAATGTCTTTAAGCGCCATTGACCTTTGCCATCGTAGCCGCCAAGTGTGCTCTTCAATACCATTGGTAAGCCAACGTGAGCGATCGAAGCGTCAAAGTCTTCGCGAGAATTAATCACGTAGTACTTGGCATTTTTCACATTTGCTTCGTCTAACAGGGCTTTTTCAAGGCGACGATCACCGCCAGCTTTGATTGCTTCTGTTGTCGGTAAGAACTTACCGCTGCGCTCACACACCTCAAGTACATCGTGAGGGATATGTTCGAATTCAGCAGTAATGACGTCCGCACGCTCAATCGCATTTTCTAAGCCGCTGCCTAGAATCGCTTGCGTTAATGGGTGAACAATATTTTTGCTGCCAACATCAAAAGCAGAAATTTCAATATTCAGTGGTGCCCCAGCTAGGGACATCATGCGAGCAAGTTGGCCCGCGCCTAACACAAGAACATGCATGGGAATTAGTCCTCTGCAGGGTTTGGATTAGCCAGAACCGTTTCTGTTTGCTCAGAGCGGAACGCTTCTACTTTTGCCATCACTTCTTCATTGTGAGTACCAATGATTTGCGCGGCTAGGATACCAGCGTTAGCAGCACCAGCTTCACCGATAGCCAGAGTACCTACCGCGATACCTTTTGGCATTTGTACAATAGAAAGCAGAGAGTCCATGCCTTTCAGTGCTTTAGACTGAACGGGAACACCAAGAACAGGTACGCTTGTGAAAGCTGCAGCCATACCCGGAAGATGCGCAGCACCACCCGCACCCGCAATAATCACTTTAATACCGCGCTCTTTCGCACTGGTTGCGTAGTCTGCAAGCAACTGAGGTGTGCGGTGAGCAGAAACCACTTTTGTTTCGTACGCCACGCCAAACTGATCCAACATTTCTGCAGCTAGCTTCATTGTTGGCCAATCAGATTTAGAACCCATGATAATACCGACAGTCATCTCAAACTCCTTCAGGTACGATTTAATTAGTGATTAGATATTTTGCGCGCATTATACGGGTAAAATTGCTTAAGGAAAACGTTTGCGTCAGTCTAAGTTGTTAATTGATACATTTTATAAACAAATAGCTTTAGTCACAGTGAATGATAATTTGTACACTTAGCGAGTTTGATAACTGAATTAACGAGGCAGCCCGTGGATAACTTTCAACATACATTGCAGGCATTACAGCAAGGTGAAGTCATTGCTTACCCTACCGAAGGCGTTTTTGGGGTCGGTTGTGATCCCGATAATCCACAAGCTATCAAGAAATTGCTCGATTTAAAACAGCGACCGATGGAGAAAGGGTTGATCCTAATTGCTGCGAGTTATGAGCAGTTGTTGCCTTATATTGATGAAAGCCAGTTGACGGAAGCGCAGTTAGCGACCGTAAAAGCAACGTGGCCTGGCCCAGTTACTTGGATCATGCCAACCAGCAGCAAAGTGACTAACTGGGTCAGCGGCCAGTTTGATTCCATTGCAGTACGAGTGACTGATCACCCTTTAGTTCAAAGAATGTGTAATGAATTCGGTAAGCCGTTAACCTCTACCAGTGCCAACCTGACTGGCGAGCCGCCTTGCATGACGACTGAAGAAGTTCAGCAGCAACTTGGCCAATATCTAGTCTCTATTTTAGAAGGTCACACGGGTGGTCGCGAAAAACCAAGCGAAATTAGAGATGCAAAAACGTCGAAAATATTAAGACAGGGTTAAACCCTGCAAAGGAAGTAAGATGTCAGCAATTGATAAAGAAGCAGTAAAGCAGTTTTTACTGAGCCTACAAGATTCGATTTGCCAACAGCTTGAACAAGCTGATGGTGCAGCTCTTTTTGAAGAAGATGCATGGCAGCGTGAACCTGGTGAACGTCTTGGTGGCGGTGGTCGAACTCGCGTGATGACCAATGGTGCGGTATTTGAGCAAGGCGGTGTTAACTTTTCTCATGTCGCTGGTAAGGCTATGCCTGCCTCTGCAACAGCTCACCGTCCTGAATTAGCCGGACGTAAGTTTGAAGCTATGGGTGTCTCATTAGTTATCCATCCTAAAAACCCATACATCCCAACCTCACACGCGAACGTACGATTCTTTATTGCCGAAAAGGAAGGGGAAGATCCTATCTGGTGGTTCGGTGGTGGTTTTGATTTAACGCCATTCTATCCTGTCGATGAAGATTGCCAATCTTGGCATCAAACTGCTAAAGACCTGTGTGCACCATTTGGTGATGATGTTTACCAAGAACACAAAGAGTGGTGTGATAAGTACTTCTATCTACCTCACCGTGATGAAACACGTGGTGTTGGCGGTCTGTTCTTTGATGACTTAAACGAGTGGGGCTTTGAAAAGAGCTTCGCTTATATGCAGGCGGTCGGTGAAGGTTTTGCAGCCGCGTATTTACCAATTGTAGAACGACGCAAAGAGACACCTTATGGTGAACGTGAGCGTGACTTCCAGCTTTATCGTCGTGGTCGCTATGTTGAATTTAACCTTGTGTATGACCGTGGCACCCTATTTGGTCTACAAAGCGGTGGTCGTACAGAGTCTATATTGATGTCGATGCCGCCATTGGCTCGCTGGGAATACCGCTACGAACCACAAGCGGGTTCACCAGAAGCTCTGCTTTATAGCGACTACCTAAAGCCTCGAGTTTGGTAGTTCTTCCTTCCTTATAGGGATAGTGATAGGGTCATCTATATAGAAGACCCTTTTTTATTTCTGTTAGGTAAGGATATGACACAGCAAGTAGATCGTTATGCCGTTTTCGGTAACCCTATTGGTCAAAGCAAATCGCCATTCATTCACACATTATTTGCTCGCCAAACCAGCCAACAACTTACCTATACAGCATTACAGCCAGAACATAGTGAATTTATCACTGCTGCGAAAGCCTTTTTCAGCGAAGGTGGTAGAGGATGTAATGTCACAGCACCTTTTAAAGAAGATGCGTATCAGTTTGCCAATCGCCTAACTGAAAGGGCTGAACTAGCTGGTGCTGTAAACACACTTAAGAAGCTCGATGACGGAGAAATCATTGGTGATAACACCGATGGTGAGGGTTTAGTTCAAGATCTGCTTCAACATCAAGTTGCGTTAAAAGGAGCTCGCGTTCTTCTTCTTGGCGCTGGTGGTGCTGCGAGAGGAGTGATTCAACCTCTTCTCGACCAAAAGCCAAAACAGTTGGTGGTCGCAAATCGAACTAGTTCAAAGGCTGAACTTCTGGCTGAGATGTTTTCTTCATATGGAAACATTAAAGGAATGGGATTAAGCGATGTTAATGAAGGGTTTGATGTCATCATTAACTCGACCTCATCTGGTCTAAGTGGTCAGCTTCCTGAAGTTTCTGAGATTATCTTTAATTCGAATAGTTCCGTTTATGACATGGTTTACGGTTCGGGAACTACCGTATTTAATCAATGGGCATTAGATAATGGTGTTCATGCTGCTTATGATGGTTTGGGCATGTTAGTGGGACAGGCAGCAGAAAGCTTTATGCTTTGGCGTGGCCTTCGTCCGGGAACAAAACAGATTTTAAGAGAATTACGTAAAAACCTAGAGATGTAAGAAGGTATTTATAAAAAATGAATCAATCAATTCTATTTCCGGATATACAAGATTGGGATGAAGAGAATCAATCAATCACCTTCCCTGCGCAGCAGTCGGGCGCCCTGATTGAGTGTGTAATGTCTATTGAGGAACTATCTCGATTAGCTGGTAAAGAGATAGGAGAAGGCGATCAAGCTTTAGTTATTTTTTCAGAGTTACGTTTTGATATTGAAGAGCTAGCTGAAGAGTTAATAGAAGAAGAGGAGTATGACTCCTCTAATCGGATTCAAATCAAAATGCTTTAGACTGGCAGTACAGAGTCTAGATAGTCGTTTTTATTCTGAACATAGTTGTCAGCTGACTTCTGTAAAAAGGCACGCTCTTTATCATTTAATGGGCGTGCTTGTTTTACTGGGCTTCCTACATATAGATAACCGCTTTCAAGTACCTTATTAGGTGGAACTAAGCTACCAGCACCAATCATCACTTCTTCTTTAACAATAACGCCATCAAGCACGATAGCTCCCATGCCAACAAGTACGCGATCTTCAATAGTACAGCCATGCAGCATTACTTTATGTCCGATAGTGACATCATTACCTATTAATAGAGGATAACCGTCAGGGTTTTCTGCATTCTTATGGGTGACATGCAAGACACTGCCGTCTTGGATATTCGTTCTCTCCCCAATATGAATGTGGTTAACATCTCCTCGAGCTGCAACCAAAGGCCACACGCTAGAGTCGTCACCGATTTTGATATCACCAACCAGTACCGAACTTGTATCTATATAGACACCTTGTCCAATCTGAGGGGATATTCCTTTATAACTGCGTATTGAACTCATAAGTCCTCCTTTATATAGGTACCTTAAGCCCTTAATTAAGAGGAATACTAGTGATAATGAGGTGTTTTGAACAAAAAACGCTCGAACAATCAAAAAAGTAAGAAAAACTTCAAAAAGGGCTTGCCAGTGTGATCGAAATCTCTATAATGCGACCTCGTTGAAACGGGAAGGCTTCTTAGGAAACCAAAA
>NZ_JAKMZC010000021.1:0-68763 GCF_029890535.1 Vibrio sp. S/42/10
TTGGTCACTCAGTTCATTGAAATCATTGTGTTACCGAAGTAACTGTTTTATCCAAAGGATAAAACGTTTTGATATTCATCAACGAGTGCCCACACAGATTGATAGGTTTAAATTGTTAAAGAGCTTTACTTCTTAAGCGTTCCTTTTAAGTAAGGAGCCTCTCGAAGTGGACGGCCATTCTAGCGAATTGGGTTCCAGTGTCAAACACTTTTTCTCGCTAATTTTTCAAAGCATCTTAAATGCTTAATGGCGTCTCGTTACTTAGTTCAAACCGCTTGGTTATCCTTGGGAACGGAGGCGCATTATAGAGAGAATAATCCTTTGCACAAGGGCAAAAATGAAAAAAAACCGTCGCAAGCGACCGTTCGGACACTATTCACACAAAGCGTTCAAAATAGGTACGATTAAACCTTAATTTCGGCTAATCGTACCTATTATTCATAGTTTGATTATTGATGAGCAATAATTCGGTCATTATTCACTAATAGCTGCACTTTCTTATCAGGATTGATTTTTCCCGCCAATATCGCTTTCGCTAACGGATTCTCGACACTCTGTTGAATCGCTCTTTTCAATGGTCGTGCGCCATACACTGGGTCGAAACCAACCTGAGAAATCAACTTAAGTGCTTTGTCGGATACTTCAAGTTCATAACCATTTTCTTCCATTCGCTTTTTAAGATGTTCAAGCTGAATAGAGGCTATGGACTGAATGTGATCTTGGCCTAGAGGATGGAACACAACACTTTCATCAACACGGTTCAAAAACTCAGGACGGAAATGCTTACTGACCACTTCCATCACCTCATTCTTGATTCCTTGATAATCAAGTGTATTGAAGTTTTCTTGAATTCTCGAAGAGCCTAGATTAGATGTCATGATCACGACCGTATTTCTAAAATCTACCGTACGACCTTGTCCATCAGTTAATCGTCCATCATCGAGAACCTGTAATAAGATATTGAAAACATCCGGATGTGCTTTCTCAACTTCATCCAACAAAATCACTGAGTAAGGTTTACGGCGTACAGCTTCTGTTAAATAGCCACCTTCTTCATATCCAACATAGCCCGGAGGAGCCCCAACTAAACGAGCAACAGAGTGTTTCTCCATAAACTCAGACATATCGATACGCACCATGGCATCGTCACTATCAAACATAAAGTTAGCGAGTGTTTTGCAAAGTTCGGTTTTACCTACGCCAGTAGGGCCAAGAAATAAGAAAGAGCCAATCGGCTTGTTTGGGTCTGATAAACCAGCACGGCTACGACGAATCGCATTCGATACCACTTCAACCGCCTCTGCTTGACCAATAACGCGCTTGTGCAGAACACCTTCCATTTTAAGAAGCTTCTCTTTCTCAGCTTCTAGCATTTTAGAAACAGGGATACCCGTTTGCTTCGATAGAACATCTGCTATTTCTGCATCGGTGACTTTGTTACGTAATAACGTCATTTCTTGCATTTCAGCTTGAGTCGCAAGATCTAACTGCTTCTCCAACTCTGGAATTCGACCATATTGAAGCTCTGACATTCGGTTAAGATCACCAGCTCGTCTTGCAAAGTCCATATCCATTCGAGCTTGTTCTAATTCCGATTTGATATGTTGCGTTCCAGACAAAGCCGCTTTTTCTGCATTCCACACTTCTTCAAGTTCCGCGAAGTCTCGTTCTTTATCGGAAAGCTCAGATTGCAATGTACGAAGACGCTTTTCACTGGCTTCGTCATTTTCGTTAGTTAACGCTTGCTGCTCGATCTTCAGTTGGATTATCTTGCGTTCTAATTTGTCCAATGACTCAGGCTTTGAGTCTATTTGCATACGAATGCTCGAAGCAGCCTCATCAATCAAATCAATAGCTTTATCTGGTAACTGACGATCTGAAACGTACCGATGAGATAATGTTGCCGCAGCCACAATAGCTGGATCGGTAATTTCTACATGGTGATGAAGTTCATAGCGTTCTTTTAAACCGCGGAGAATAGCAACGGTATCTTCTACGGTTGGTTCATCGACTATCACCTTTTGGAATCGACGCTCTAAAGCAGGATCTTTCTCAATATACTGACGATATTCATCAAGAGTTGTTGCTCCGACACAGTGCAACTCACCGCGAGCCAATGCTGGTTTCAGCATATTACCGGCATCCATAGAGCCTTCGCCTTTACCCGCACCTACCATAGTATGAATTTCATCAATGAAGAGGATGATGTTTCCTTCTTCTTTAGATAATTCGTTGAGAACTGATTTCAAACGCTCTTCGAATTCACCACGATATTTAGCGCCCGCAATCAAAGAACCCATATCTAACGACAGCACGCGACGGCCTCTTAAACCTTCAGGTACTTCGTTATTAATAATGCGTTGCGCCAAGCCTTCAACAATTGCGGTTTTACCAACACCAGGTTCACCGATAATAACTGGATTGTTTTTGGTTCGACGCTGAAGAACTTGGATGGTGCGACGAATTTCATCATCTCGACCAATCACAGGGTCAAGCTTGCCTTGCTCTGCTCTTTCAGTCAGATCAATGGTGAACTTCTCGAGTGCTTGACGTCGATCTTCTGCATTCGGGTCATCGACTTTCTGCCCACCGCGAACTTGTTCGATAGCTTGAGATAATTTTTTTTCTGTAAGACCTAGCTCTTTAAGCAAGTTACCTAAAGGTCCTTTATCTTCAATAGCTGCAAGTAAGAAGACTTCTGAGGATATATAACTGTCTTGACGCTTTTGCGCCACCTTGTCACATAGGTTGAACAACGTACCCATCGCACTAGAAAGCTGAACGTCACCACCGATACCACTTACTTTCGGTACACGGTCTAACATTTCACTCAATTTAGAACGAAGTTGAACCACATCAATATTCAACATAGTAAGCAATGGACGAATTGCACTACCATCTTGATTAAGCAACGACACCATTAGGTGTACTGGTTCTATATATTGGTGATCACGACCTAATGCGAGCGACTGAGCATCAGATATCGCAATTTGGAATTTACTAGTGAATCGATCGAGACGCATGCCAACCTTCCTACTCTTAGATATGTTTATCTTATGTTTAGAAGATGGATACGGTAACGAAGATTTTCAAGGGATAAAAATGAAGAATAGAGCTTATATGGAAATATAAATGAGCTCGATGGGTAATTACATTAATTAGAAGTTACTCTAACCAAATAAAGGTAGCCTGACGCCCAGTAATGCCATCACGACGATAAGAATAGAAAGCATCGGAATCAGTATAAGTACATAAATTCGAATCTGTCACCGAAGTAACGCCAACCTTATTGAGTCGTTGGGTTGCTAGTTGAGACATGTTTGCTAACCACTTGCCAGGTTCGGATTTGGCTTTAAATGCTAACTTCGCTTGAGCGTCAAAACGAACAAAAGCGTCCAACACATCGTTGCCAACCTCAAATGCCTCTTTACCAATTGCAGGGCCAAGCCAAGCAATAATCTGGTTATCTGAATCTAGGTTTGAAAACTTTGCGACGGCATTTTCAAGAATACCACCAGCAAGACCACGCCAACCTGCATGAACTGCAGCAACTTGAGTACCTTTGGTATCGGTAAGGATGACCGGTAAACAATCGGCTGTCATCGCAGAACACACAACACCCTTTGCAGTGGTAAATGTACCATCCGCATCAAGCACATTCACCGCAGGTTCTAAAACCGTAACAACATCAGTTGAGTGAGTTTGATTTAGCCATACCGGAGCCGTGGGCATCTTAGATTGTTGCTTTAGCCATGTTCGATTACTTTCAACAAGTAAAGCATCATCCCCAACGTGCATACCAAGGTTTAACCCTTGATAAGCACCTGTAGAACAACCATCAAAACGAGTCGAAGCAAATGCTTTTACGTTTTGTGGTGCATTCCAGTCAGGGATGATCATTGACACGATTAAATGTCGTCTTCTATGTTTTCGCGAGCATCAACACGCAATGCTTCAGCCATCACAACCATGTCATTTGGCACAGGTGCATGGAACTCAACTTCTTCACCAGTAATCGGGTGAACAAACTTCAGCATAACCGCGTGTAGTGCTTGGCGATCAAAAGAACGAATCATTGTCGTTAGTTCTTCAGATGCACCTTTTGGAATACGTGCACGACCACCGTACGCTATATCACCTAACAGCGGATGCTGAAGATATGACATGTGAACACGGATTTGGTGAGTACGACCGGTTTCTAGACGCAGACGAATACGAGTATGTTCGCGGAAATGCTCAGCAACACGGTAGTGAGTTACCGCAGGCTTACCCAATTCATTGACGTCCATTAACGTACGCTTCGTTGCATGACGGCTAATGCCTTTCTCTACTACACCGCCCGCAGTCATTTTACCAATAGCAATTGCTTCATATTCACGAGTAATACGACGCTTGGCAAGAGCTCGTACAAGGCGAGTTTGAGCTGGAACCGTTTTAGCCACAACCATAAGACCAGTTGTGTCTTTATCAAGACGGTGCACAATACCAGCACGAGGTACTTCGGCAATCTGAGGGTAATGGAAAAGCAATGCGTTTAGTATGGTTCCATCCGGCGTACCTGCGCCTGGGTGTACAACCAGGTCACGAGGTTTATTGATAACCAATAAATCATCATCTTCATAGACAATGTCTAACGGAATATCTTGTGCTTCCCAGCGTTCTTCATCCGCAAGCTCCGCTTGTAAGATGATCGCTTCACCGCCCAAAACTGTAGTGCGCGGTTTAGTGATAACTTCGCCATCCACTTGGATTTTGCCGTCAAGAAGCCACTCTTTAATACGAGAGCGAGAAAAATCAGTAAATAGTTCAGCGACAGCTTGGTCTAAACGTTGACCTAACTGGCTGCTTTTTACTGTGTCTGTTAATGTTATCTGCTGAGCCATATCGAACTTTTTTAAAAACCGTGAGACTAATACCCATTAGTATGGATAAAATAGAATAATTGCATCATTGTATCTGTTACTGGTTAGAAAGTAACGGAAGCTTACGAAATATTTAATTCAAGGAATCGACGCCTGACATGAAACACCTTACTTTATCGGGTCTATTAGCCGTATCACTCTTAGTTGGCTGTTCAAGTAGTGAAGAAATAGTACCGGATGTACCGCCATCGGTTCTTTACTCTGACGCTCAACAATCACTGCAGAGTGGTAGTTGGCTTTCAGCAATCGAAAAGCTAGAAGCCTTAGACTCTCGTTACCCATTCGGCGCCTATTCAGAACAAGTACAACTGGATCTAATTTACGCGTACTACAAAAATGATGACTTGGCACTTGGCCTTGCAACTATTTCGCGATTCTTACGTTTGAACCCAACCCATGAGAAACAAGACTGGGTACTGTACATGCGTGGCTTAACGCACATGGCTCAAGATAGAAACTTCATGCACGATATTTTTAATATCGACCGAAGTGACCGAGATCCAGAACCCGTGAAGCTTGCTTTTGCTGACTTCAAGCGACTGCTCGAACGCTTCCCTAGCAGCCCTTATGCCGAAGACTCACAAAAACGCATGTTCGCACTTAAAAACCGCCTAGCAGAGTATGACTTAGCAACGGCTGACTTTTACCTACGACGTGAAGCTTGGATTGCTGCAGTGAACCGTACACAAGAACTACAAAAAACCTACCCTGATACCATTGCGGCTCGTAAATCTTTAGACATACAGTTAGAAGCCTACAAAAAACTAGGTCTGGAAGATGCGGTAGCAAGAACAGAGCAGTTAATTGAGCTAAACCCACTACCTTAATCAACTACTTACATATCAATATAAAAAAGCGTGCTAATTTATTAGCGCGCTTTTTTTTAACCACATTTCGTAAACTTGATGAATCGCATAATACACGGTATCTTCAATAAATAACTTTTAACAAATCATCAACATGGAGTGTGGATGTGAGTAGGTTGTTATTATTTATTGGGATCATGCTATTTAGCCAAATTTCCCACTCATTGGAGTTATCCCCATTAAGCAATAAGCCTTACATGGGCGACTTGGATGTACTTAAAACCAAAGGAATGGTTAGAGTACTCGTGTCGGCCGATCTTGGATTTTATTACATAGAAGATGGCAAACCAAAGGGTATAGTGGCAGAGATGCTCTATCACTTTGAGAAAAATCTTCGTAAGAAACACCCTTACCTCAATGTTCAAATCATCCCCATACAAAGAGATGACCTACTCCCCTCGTTGCAATCTGGTTATGGCGATATCGCCGTAGCAAACCTAACGGTCACCGATAAACGCTTACAAGCCATCGATTTTTCAGACCCAATGATAACAAGTGTCAAAGAACTCATTATCACTGGGAAAAAGTCTCCCCCTATTACCGATATCAAACAACTAAGCGACAAAGAGGTGTGGATTCGTGCAAGCTCAAGTTATTTCGAGAGTGTGCAGAGAGTGAACAAAGAACTCAATAGATTAGATTTATCCCCACTTCACGTCCACTTTGTCGAAGAATCATTACAAGACTACGAACTGATCGAGTTAGTTAACCAAGGTTATATACAAGGCACGATACTCGATAGTCACAAAGCAAAACTATGGACTGACGTAATGGAAAATATTCAAGTCCATACCGACTTGCCTTTACGAGAAAATGGTCGCATTGCTTGGGCATTAAGAAAAGACAGTCCAATTTTAAAGAAAGAGATCAATAAATACGTTAAAACCTCTCGCAGCGGCACCTTACTCGGCAACGTGATATATCAAAAGTATATCGATAATACTCGCTGGCTAGGCCGAGCTCTCAATCCTAACAAAGTCGACAAAGTGGCTAAACTCGCTGATGTGTTTGAAAAATACTCAAGCAAGTATGAATTTGACCCTTTAATGATGTCAGCTCAAGGCTTTCAAGAATCAGGACTTGATCAGAGCAGGGTTTCTCACCGAGGTGCAATTGGCGTAATGCAGGTACTCCCGAGTACTGCTAGAGACAAAAACGTCAATATTAAAAACATTCACAAAGTGGATAACAATATCCACGCGGGCGTGAAATACATGCGTTTTATCAAAGATCGGTATTTTGATGACCCGGCAATATCTCCTGATAACCAAATCTACTTTACGTTGGCATCTTACAACGCCGGACCCGCTAAAATTAGAAAGATGAGAGCTATAGCCAAGGAAAAAGGTTATAACCCCAACATCTGGTTCAAGAATGTAGAAATCATCACGCGTAAGTATGTGAGTAAAGAACCCGTTACTTACGTCACTAATATCAACCGCTACTTCGTTATTTACAAACAATTACAGGCAATTAATACCATCCGAGAGAACGGTACAGCGAGATTACTACAAACCAGCGATTAACGTACAAACTCAAAAAAGTCATATTGAGTCCATACTAAACTTTCCGATTGCGAAATCGCGAAGCAACGAAAAACTAAAAAGCCCGCACAAGGAAACCGGTGCGGGCTTTCAATATTCCATTAAAGCAGAAGCTAAGTGTGCGTTAGTTCACATAATCTTATTGAGTGAATTTTCATCACGCACTTTAAAAAGGCTGTAAAACGCCCCTAAAAACTGATGTAATTTTTAGCGAAGCCTTGCCTCCAAGTTATCGTTTTTCATAAGGATAACAAGCATTTTTCGCCAAAAATATATCAAGACTTGCGTAAGATCACATTTGATTTTAATGCTCATCCCACCCAATAAAAATGAGATCCAGATCACATTCTAAATTCCTAAAAGTCGTAATCTGAAGTTAACCCATGAGGGATACAACAGAGGAAAACTTCTATGAAAATGAACATCACTGGTAAAAACATCGACATTACCTCTGCAATCCGTGATCACATAGAAAGCAAATTTAAAAAGCTTGATAAATGGCAAGTAGACATCATTGGTTGCCAAGCGAGCTTTAGTGAAGAACCAAACAAGAAAAAGAAATTTGAAGCGGTTCTAACCGTACCGAAAGGCAAACTTGTTGCTTCATCAATCCATGACGACCTCTACGTAGCTATCAACGAAGTAGAACAAAAACTAGAGCGTCAACTCAACAAGCTACGCCATAAACCAGAAGCGCGCCGCGCTGAAAAGCCTGAAATTGAAGAGCTAGAAGCTGAAGTAGAATAAGGAAAGAGAACAGATTAAAAAATAGCGCCTCAAGGCGCTATTTTTTTGCTTGACGCTCGTAGCTCGCTTGCTTATTGTGTTTAAACATTCATAAAACAATCACTTTTTATGCACTCTCAATCTTTGTTTATTTTTGACTTCTTTTTTCTTCCGTAAATCGGAGGCTGAGTCGTTTTAGAAAAACAAGTCAAAAACGAACAAGAAGCCTCCCACACTAGGGAGGCTTTTTTATAAGGACACATTTATGACTGACCGCTCAATTTCACTGGATGATATCCGCCTTCGTCTTAATGATTTAGATGACGAACTGCTGAGTTTACTTTCCGAACGTCGCAAACTCAGTATCGAAGTTGCGAAAAGCAAAGTAGAAACATCAAAGCCTGTACGCGATGCTGTTCGTGAGCAGCAGCTTCTGGTTAAGCTCATTAACAATGGTAAAGATAAATATGAGCTTGATGCGCAGTACATCACTAAACTGTTTCACACAATCATTGAAGATTCCGTTCTACTGCAACAGTCATACTTGCAAAATTTGGCGAATCCACAAAGCCGTAAGCCACTGGCTCGCGTTGCATTCTTAGGCTCTAAAGGCTCCTACTCTCATCTGGCGAGCCGTGAATATTTTAGCCGTAAGAATATGGAGTTGATTGAATTAAACTGTAATCACTTCAAAGAAGTAGCATCAACAGTAGAATCTGGCCATGCTGACTACGGTGTATTGCCTATTGAGAACACCAGCTCAGGGTCAATTAACGAAGTCTACGACCTACTACAACACACGACTCTTTACATCGTTGGTGAACTTTCTCAGCCTATTGAGCACTGCCTTGTTGCGAAAAGTGATATCCGTTTAGAAGACATCAAAACACTCTATTCACACCCACAGCCACATCAACAATGCAGTGAGTTTTTGAGTCGCTTAAAAGGCGTGAGTCTTGAATCTTGTGCAAGCACAGCAGATGCAATGAAGAAAGTAAAAGAACTGGATGGTGATGATGTTGCCGCTATTGGTAATGCGTCTAGTGGTAAGCTTTACGGCCTGCAGCCTATCCAAGGCAATATTGCAAACCAAACAGAGAACCATACTCGCTTCATCGTTGTAGCTCGCAAACCCGTTGAGGTTTCAACTCAAATTCCAGCTAAAACAACGTTGATTATGTCGACATCTCAAGAAGCTGGCTCCCTAGTGGAGACACTACTTATTTTGCAACGTCTAGGTATCAACATGACCAAGCTGGAATCTCGTCCTATCATGGGAAACCCTTGGGAAGAGATGTTCTATGTTGATTTAGAGGCGCACCTAGATTCAGATAACATGCAACAAGCGATAACTGAACTAACGGCCATTACCCGTCACCTGAAAGTACTGGGATGCTACCCAAGTGAAAACATTAAGGCGACTCAAGTTAAGTTGTCGTGAGCATGACGTGACTAGCATTTGGCCTATGATAGACCACTAAGTAAAATAACATCACTGCTAACGTAATAACGATTCGACCAAATGACGTACAAAAATATTTTGTTATATCTCAATTAGTTATTCGTTAGCAGGTTATTGTCAGCTATCAAACCTTTCTAGCTTCACCAAATCAACAGCTTCATTCACTCCATCTTCATTGATAAAACTTCCAACAATAAATCGAAAATCTAATTCCCTTCACAGGAACGCATCGAACTAAGTGCAATTAATAGCGAGCAAGCATTAAGTAACATAAAATCATCTGCTTAATTTATAAATAGTGTTGTCATTAACTATGAAGCTAAGTACTAAAATATTACTACTGATAACTCCTGTGATACTGATCAGTACCGCGGCTTCTAACTATATTATCTATTCAACGCAGAAAAGCAGCTTCATCAAACGCGAAGACAACGCACTTCAACTGAATATGGAAAAGTTAGCCGGGCATTTTCGACAGTCTCGCGCCTTCCTCAATAGCTACTCTTACACATTGACTCAAAGTGATATGGTTAAGCGGTACTTTTTCACCGAACAGAGTTTATCTCGCGATCTTGAATTGGTTAGTAATCTTCGAAAAGCCATACATGTATTGCAGGATGGTGATGAAAGTTATACTGGCTTAGCGATCCTCAATGGTGATCGAAAGCTCAATTACTACGCAGACAATAGCAATGATGTTAGAGCTCAGATTGACACTAAGATATTAGAATTTGTTGATCAACATTACCAAGAGACATTAGCAACATCGAGCACCAACTATATCCAAAACTCTCAAGGAGAAGGAATGTTGGTTCATTATGATATGCTAGGTAAAAAAGCCGTTGATCCATCCACAAACAGCCCACTCAATGATGTTTTTTTTGTTGTAGTCTCGGTCTCTCTCGACAAATTTAATGCACTGAGAAAACAGATAGAGTTCGACTATCAAACAAGTCTGTTTTTCACACCTATCGCGGTTTCGATGGACAACAGTGTTACTCACTCAGTAAAGCTTGCACCAGAGCTTTACGCCACAGTAGACCCTGCACAGTTTCTATTAGAGAACAAACTCGACTCCATTTGGAACAAACTAAGTTTATCATTTGCACTTTCTGCCTTAGTTACCGTCATTTTATTGCTCATGCTTTTGTCACGCAGTGTTATTACTCCGATAACACGACTCGATAGACAGCTACAACAAGTAGAGAAAAAACAACGTAAGAATATTGAACGCTTGGGTACTCGTGATGAAATTGGTCGTCTATCGCAGCGTTTTTATGACATGTACCAAGAGTTAGATAATACCTATCAGCAAACTAAGCTTTTGGCTGAGAATGATCAATTAACACAAATAGCCAATAGGCATCAATTTCAAACCTTTGTTCAACAATCGCTACCAAAGCCTAGCTCAAATACCGAAACATGGGTTCTCTACTTTGACCTGGATAATTTCAAGTTTGTTAACGACAAATACGGACATCAAATTGGTGATTCAATATTGGTCTCTTTCGCCAAGCGTATTTCCGATATTTGTGCCCATTATCAAACAAAATACGACGCTCACTGTATGCCTGCTCGCCTCTCTGGAGACGAATTTGTCGTGTACATCAATGCTCCCACTCAGAGAGGAAATATCGCCCATAAGTTTTCGGACGATTTGCTGACACCACTTCAAAAAGGCTTTACCACCGAATCTGGAAGTTTTCCAATTACAGCCAGTATCGGCATTGCAACATACCCTAACGACGGTCACTCAATTGAGAAGTTAATCTCACATGCTGACACGGCGATGTACCAAGCCAAGCGTGCGGGGAAAAACCAATTTGCTGACTATTCAAGAGATTTAGACAAAGTAATTCAACGCCAAGCAAACATCGAGCGAGCACTCAGAGACAAGAACTTTGATGACGAATTTAGACTCGTCTATATGCCCTATATGGATTCAACCGGAGCCCATATTATTGGTGTTGAGGTTTTATTGCGCTGGGATTCGAAACAACTTGGTTTAGTTCCACCTGATGAATTCATTCCAATTGCTGAACAAACTGGATTGTTCGAACAAGTTGACCGTTGGGTAATTCAAAATGCATTCATGTCTTTTCATCGACTTCAGGCTCAATTTGATCACTCGGTACAGCTATCAATTAACTTATCTTCTGCAGGGATAGAAACGACGCACCTTGCTGACTTCATTAAAGAACATGCTGATATTAATCAAATTCCACCTAGCTTGATTGATTTCGAAATAACCGAAACATTTTACTCAGATTCACAAGGCTTTCCGTTGCTCAACCAACTCTCGCTAATGGGCTATCGATTAGCGATTGACGACTTTGGATCTGGATATACTTCGATCACTCAACTGGTGCAGTATCCGACTCAAAAAATCAAACTAGATAAAGTCTTTTTAGACACCTTAATTGAAACCGATAATCAGAACATAGTAAAACCGATTATCGGGCTATGCCATGCTCAAGGCAAAAAGGTCACAGCCGAAGGCATCGAAACCGAAAGCATGCATCACTGGTTGCAAGATGCGCAGTGCGATATGCTGCAAGGCTATTACTTCGGTAAACCGATGCCATTGGAAGAACTGAACGAATGGTATCGACTACACCAACTCAATTTAATCGACAACAAAAAGAATCCAATACATGAAATCCGTCGTCATTGCGTCGCTGAACCCAGCTAAAATAAACGCCGTTAAAAGTGCATTCCTTTCTGCTTTTCCTGATTCTGAATTCGAATTCAAAGGTATCAGCGTCCCTAGTGGAGTGTCCGATCAACCGATGAGCAATGATGAGACTTATCAAGGCGCTCTAAATCGCGTTAACAATGCAATCCAAGAACTGCCAAATGCAGATTTTCATGTTGGGTTAGAATCTGGAATTGAAGGCAACGTTACCTTTGCTTGGATGATAATTGAAGCAAATGGTCAACGTGGCGAGTCTCGCTCTGCAAGCTTAATGTTACCACCTGTTGTGCTTGATAAACTCCAGCATGCGAATGAATTAGGAGACGTAATGGATGAAGTCTTCGGAACGGATAACATAAAACAAAAGGGCGGCGCAATTGGCTTACTTACACACAATCAACTATCTCGAAGTTCTGTGTATCATCAAGCTTTGATCTTAGCGCTGATCCCATTTGTTAACCCAGAACACTTCCCTAGCTAGATTTCATTGAAAGCATTTTTATCAAACATTTAGATTCGATAGATAAAAAGTGAGTGAGTCAGAAACAAAAAACGCTAACTTGTGGTTAGCGTTTTTATCGAATTCTTAAAGTGTGCTGTTTTAAGGGCTTACTTGAGTAGCAACCCCGAAATAGCGGCTTTCTCTTGTTCTGATTTAGCTTTTAGTTCGTTTGAACCGCGCGTGATAGTCGCCACACCCACTCCTAACATTTGACTCACCTGTCTCTGTGACATTTCACCTTTCATGAGTTCACAAAGGATATTCACTCGAGCAACCAAAGCATCTCGCTCATCAGATGTCATCATCATGGTCAACAACAGCTCATGCTGATCTTTTTCAGCCGCTGTTTTTACCAAATCCATTAGTTGTTGCCAATTATCATATTCAGGTTGTGATGCCATATATCTACACTTACTTTTAAATTTTGGCTTGAAGTAGCCGCTTAACGATTGAAAGCGTTTAACACTTTATACCGAAACACTAACTTTGATCCAATGCAAAAAAGCAGTAAGTGGAAATGGTTCGAACTCACTGCCTTTTATATTACTCAGCTTTAAACAAAAAGCATCGAGCCACTAATATTTAGTGGCTAGTTCATTAGGGGCCAAAAACGCGCCTTTCTCACCTAGAATATCTCGATAATACGTCTCGAACATCAAGATATTCTGAACGTAACCGCGCGTCTCTTTGAATGGAATCATTTCAATAAAGGCATACGCATCTAACTTTTCATCACTACGTGAACGCCACTGTTTTACTCTGCTAGGCCCTGCGTTGTAAGCGGCAAAAGCAAAAATACGGTTGTTGTCATATTGAGCAAGCAAACCATCTAAATAGTGGCTACCAATCTCAATATTCTTGCTGACATTATAAAGGTCGTCGCTTCCCTGATACTTAATTTGATGCTTTTTAGCCGTGTATTGAGCTGTCTTCGGCATGATTTGCATGATGCCACGTGCGCCAACAGGAGAGCGAGCTTCTGAATCCATCGCGCTTTCTTGTCTCGCTAAAGACATCAAAGTGATTGGGTCAATATCGTGTTTTTCGGCATAGAAGTTGAACCACCACTTGTGCGCAACTGGGAAACGTAAAGTAATATTGTCCCACATCTTCGCTGATATACTGGCCGTGACCGTTAGATGATTCCAACGCTTTGTCGCAGCATGAGCCGCAAGCATCGATTTTTGGTCTTTGTCTGCATTGGCTAATAACCAACGCCACTCACTCTTAGCTGCCGCAATTTTATCGCGTTCAATCAGCTCACCAATACGAGTCAATGATGTGTTAAAAGGTTTCACTGTTTCAGCATTGTATTTCAACGTGGATGTTGGGTACTGGATAGGCTCATCTAACTGCTTAGCTGCCGCTACACTGTAAAAGTTACGCTGCCCCATAATATCGGATAGTCTCTTGTTACCTTGAGCGCTATCCCCCGTCGCTATCTCAGCTCGACCCTGCCAATACTGCCAGCGAAGAGAAGCCTGATGCTTATCATCTAAGCGCGCTATCCACTCTTTCAAGCCAGTCCAATCTGCATGTTGGATAGCTAAGCGAGCACGTCGCTCCAGCAAGACCTGTTTCGATGAGCTCGCGAGCATTTTGTCTCGCCACGCCATCAACTCTTCAGAGTCGGTATTGATCAAGCGGAACGTTAGGTAGTCCGCTAGCTCTTGGGATTTTTCTTTCGAAAACTTTTGAGCTTTCACAACATCATCAAAAACCTCTTGAGCGCTGCTTGCTGACTTCCTTGCCAGTTTCTCAAAACCAAACTCGGTTTGAGCTTGGTAAAATTCATTCGCAGGGTGCTTCTTGGCAAACGCGAGAACATCTTCAGGCTTGTTGAACAACGCCTTCATCTGCTTGGCTTGAGCAATTGCCTCATCATAATCTAATTGTTTAATTAGATAAGTCATCAACTTACCGTTACGGCCTTCAAACGCCAACAACATCCTTTCTAGTATCAACTCATCGGTTCTTAAGCCAGCTTTATCCCACTCTTCAAAAAGCGGGTCACATGCGTCATCAACACCACTGCCGCTTAACCAAAGTTGCTTCGCACCTTTAAACGCGATTTCTTGATTACCTTGCTCATAATGAGCTCGGTAATAGATACATTGGTATTTTTCGCCAGTCGGCTCTTGGGTTTGAAATTCCAATATCGTTTGCCACTGCTTTTGAGAGGCTAGTGAATCCAGATAAGGTGCGCGCATACGATTCGAAAATGGCAGGGCTTTGTTTTCTTCTATAAAAGTATCCACTTCAGCAGGTGTACGATCGCCTAAGCCAATAAGAAAGGCGCGATAATCTGTGTATGGAGTTAAAGGGTATGTTTGAATTTTATTACGTAGCGCCGAGTAAGCTTTTAGGTCTCGGTTGTCTAAAACCTCTTGCGCTCTGTCATAAACATCACGCTGCATTTCAAGCTCAGAGACAGTGCTAGCCATAACCGTCGGAGCCAGTGAAAATGAAGACAAAATTGCTGCTGCAGCCACAGCAACCTTCGTATTACCAATGCGGAAAAACATTCGCTCTTTCCTTAGTGCGTGTATGAATACGTGAAGTCTATTTACGCCCGACATCACATCAAATGTAAAGGTTTTGAGTGTAAATATTATTAATATTTAACACTTCGCCTCAGAAGCCTATTAAATAAGGCTTTACTGATTATTGTGACAATAACTGGTAAGAATTTATCCAAGATTGGCTTTTCTACCCAAGGAGTAACATCTTTGGGGATATTGGTATAAAATAGCAGACAATTTTGAACAATAAATTAGGATCGATCGGCAATGGCTGAATACGTATATACCATGTCTCGGGTGAGCAAAACTGTTCCACCTAAGCGTCAAATTCTTAAAGACATTTCTCTTAGCTTTTTTCCTGGCGCTAAAATCGGTGTTTTGGGTCTAAATGGTTCAGGTAAATCTACCCTACTACGTATCATGGCTGGTATTGATACTGATATTGATGGTGAAGCTCGTGCACAACAAGGCCTTAAAGTCGGTTACCTACCGCAAGAACCTGTACTAGACGAATCAAAAACCGTGCGTGAAATCGTAGAAGAAGCGGTTTCTGATGTTGCAGACGCGCTTAAGCGTATCGATGCAGTTTACGCAGCTTACGCAGAACCAGATGCAGATTTTGATGCTCTTGCTAAAGAACAAGGCGAGCTTGAAGCACTGATCCAAGCAAAAGATGGTCACAACCTAGAAACAGCTCTAGAGCGCGCTGCTGACGCACTTCGTCTTCCTGAATGGGATGCGAAAATCGAATTTCTATCAGGTGGTGAGCGTCGTCGTGTTGCGATATGTCGTCTACTTCTTGAAAAACCAGACATGCTGCTACTTGATGAACCAACCAACCACTTGGATGCAGAATCAGTAGCATGGCTTGAGCACTTCCTTGTTGATTACAGCGGTACTGTTGTGGCAATTACCCACGACCGTTACTTCCTAGACAACGCTGCTGGCTGGATTCTAGAACTTGACCGTGGTGAAGGTATCCCATGGGAAGGTAACTACACATCTTGGCTAGAGCAGAAAGATGAGCGTTTGAAGCAAGAAAAAGCAGGCGAAAGCGCACGCCAAAAAACGATTGAGAAAGAACTTGAATGGGTTCGTCAAAACCCTAAAGGTCGTCAAGCGAAGTCTAAAGCTCGTATGGCTCGTTTTGAAGAAATGACGACTGGCCAATACCAGAAGCGTAACGAAACCAACGAACTGTTCATCCCACCGGGTGAGCGTTTAGGTGACAAGGTACTTGAAGTTAAGAACCTAACTAAGTCATTTGGTGATCGCGTTCTTATCGATGATCTATCATTCAGCATGCCTAAAGGCGCTATCGTTGGTATCGTTGGTGCCAACGGTGCAGGTAAATCAACACTGTTTAAGATGCTAAGTGGTGCTGAACAGCCAGATTCAGGGACAGTTGAACTTGGCGAAACGGTTAAACTTGCTTCTGTTGATCAGTTCCGTGACAGCATGGACGATACAAAAACAGTATTCCAAGAGATCTCTGAAGGCGCTGATATCATTAAGATCAACAACTTCGAAATCCCTGCACGTGCATACTGCTCTCGCTTCAACTTCAAAGGCAACGACCAACAGAAAATCATCGGTCAGCTTTCTGGTGGTGAACGTAACCGTGTTCACCTAGCTAAACTGCTAAAAGCGGGCGGTAACGTACTGTTACTCGATGAACCAACCAATGACCTTGATGTCGAAACTCTACGTGCACTTGAAGAAGCACTGCTTGAGTTCCCTGGCTGTGCAATGGTTATCTCGCATGACCGTTGGTTCCTTGACCGTATTGCGACCCATATCTTAGACTACCGTGATGAAGGTCAAGTTAACTTCTACGAAGGTAACTATACTGAGTACACTGAGTGGTTGAAGAAAACTCTGGGCGCACAGGCAGCAGAACCGCACCGTATCAAGTACAAGCGTATCGCTAAGTAAATTCGCTTGCATTTTGAACAAAGGCCGCAATAATAGCGGCCTTTGATATATCTAGCTTACACGTTACGCATCGATATAGAGAGATGAATTATGATTGAAAGACGTCAGTTTTCACGAGTTGTTTATCAAGTGCCAACTGAATTATCACAAGGACCAGTAAATGTGTCCGGTTCGGTACAAGACTTATCTCTTCATGGTTTACTCATTCAGTGCGATGACTTTCAGCAACTCAGCCATGATATTCCTGTTCAAGTCAGCTTTACGCTCGCAAACAGTGATATCAATATTCAGTTAGAAGCAACGATAGTCTCTACCATCAATACCTCAATGCGTTTACGCATAGAGCATTTAGATATTGATAGTATCAGCCACCTTAAGCGTCTTATAGAACTTAACGTTGGTGACGATGAACTGCTTTATAGAGAGATTGAGCACCTTACCGATTTGGGTAAAGAATAATATCTCCATAATCCTTTTTCTATTAGAAGCATTTAGTTAATACAGAACCATGTCTAAAAAAATTGCTATTACGATCCCCTCAAGCCAAGGGGAACAAACGTTTTACTTCGGCCGAAAAGCCGTGCTCTTATGCACCACTGCTCTTTTCTCTGTTCCAGCCTTGATCGGCGGAGCAACCTACATGCACTTTGAAAGTCAGCAAGAGCTGGCATCACAAGCTGGTGATGCACAGCAGTTGATCGAAACGCTGATTGTTGAAAAAGAGCAAACTGAGTTTCTTTACGCTGAACAGGTAGAAACAAACCACTCGCTGTCACAAACATTGACTGAGAAAGAAGGTGCGATTCAATTACTTGGTAAGCGTGTTTTCGATGTTGAATCCGTGCTTGGCCTTGCCGATGAAGAACTGCTTACAGACGATGTCTCTTTAGAAGATCGCATTGATGCTGCTGCGATAGATTCAGCAGTAAGAGCGACAATGTTCCGTTTGATTCCAAACGACAGTCCAATGACTTATCAACGAATCTCTTCGTCTTATGGTCGTCGCACAAACCCTATTTCAGGTAAGCGCCATAACCATACCGGTATCGATTTAACGTGTAAGCGAGGTGAAGAGATCCTAGCACCTGCTGATGGTGTCATTGAAACCGTTCGTCCAAGTAACAAAGGGTTTGGTAACTTCCTAACCATGCGTCACTCATTTGGCTTCATGAGCTCTTACGCACACCTTCAGAAATTCAAAGTACGCAGCGGTCAATTCGTCAGTAAAGGCGACGTAATTGCAAATTGTGGTAACTCAGGTAACTCTACCGGACCACACTTGCATTATGAGGTACGTTTCCTTGGCCGTTCATTGAACCCTCAATACTTGATGGATTGGACACCAGAGAACTTCAACTACGTGTTTGAAAAAGAAAAGAAAGTTAAGTGGGGCCCACTGGTTCAGTTGATTGATAATGTGGTTCGCTTGCAGATCAACCTAACGAACGTGCCTTACATTAGCTCGACCATAGACACTGTATCGAGTGAAGATAACAAAAAACCAATCACGACTAATTAGTTGTTAGTGGCTAACTATTTGTTAATGACTAAGACCTGTTGGTTTGGCCTATGATGATCTAATTGCTTTTAGCCTACAGTAGGCCAACTACTTTTAGTTCTGAATTAGATAAAAAAAGAGCGACCATCAGGTCGCTCTTTTTTATGATTTCAAATCAGTATTAGCCACGATGAATCGAGTCATGTGCTTGTTTTAACAGACTTTGGCTCTCTTGTAAGAATTGTTGTGAGTAATCACCAAACCAATCGCTCACTTGGTTAAAGCTATCAACAAATTTAGCTTTATCTTTGCCATCTAAGATTTCTAATGCTTCGCCGAAACAGCTATGGAAACGTCGAATCATCTCAATATTCTCATCCGAAGAAAGAATAATATCACCATACAAGTTCGGGTCTTGAGCAAACAGACGGCCAACCATCGCAATCTCAAGTCGGTAGATTGGCGAGCTTAGCTTCAGAAGCTGATCAATATTCGGGTTCTCTTTACTTAGGTGCAAGCCGTAAGCAAAAGAGGTGAAATGGCGTAGTGCTTGAATCAGAGTCATACCGTGATCGTGTTCAGCTGCATCCATCTGGCAAAGGCTCGCACCCCAAATACCAAATTGATTCAATAGCCATTGGTAGCTTTCAGAGCCACGCCCATCGCTGTAAACAATCACTTGTTTCGCAAGGCTTGGAACATCAGGACCAAACATTGGGTGCAACCCAACCACTGGGCCTTGGTGCATGTTCATCATTGCTTGCAGAGGCTTTGATTTAATCGACGTCAAATCACAAAGAATACAATCGCTTGGTAGGTTACCCAGCTTCGCAATCACACCTTCTGTCAGGTGAATTGGAACCGTAACAACCACAAGTCCGGCATTATCTAAAATCTCATCGGCTCTATCCCAATCTTGGCTGCCAAGGATTTTCACTTCGTAACCAGAAAGCTTGAACATACGGCCAAACAGACCACCAAGTTGACCATTACCACCAACGATAACCACTGAACGTAACTCTGGGTTAAGACACTTAAAACCAGAATCCTTTTCACTAGCGTAAGACTCACGCATCGTACGACGCAAAATATCTTCGATTAACTGCGGTGGAACCCCTATTTTCTCGGCTTCTTGACGACGAGACGCCAGCATCGCAGCTTCGCGCTCTGGTACATAAATAGGTAAACCATGTTCACTTTTTACTTCGCCCACTTTCTCTACTAGAGCGAGACGTTGAGCCAGTAAATCCAACATTTGTTTATCGACAACATCGATTTGGTCGCGTAATTCGTTCAGTTCAACGGCCATTTTATTCCTTACTAAATCTATAAACCCGTACTAATCTATAAGCCCACCTGGCGCAGGTTTGTTAGCAACAGATCTTAAAATGCCCCATTAGATGAGGCACTTAAATTTTAAACTCTGACTAACCTTTCAAGCGGTTCTCTAAGAACGGGACTAATTCCGTATGTGCACGCTTCAATAGTGCCTCAGTTGAATCCCAATTGATACACGCGTCGGTAATAGAAACACCGTATTTCATCTCATTGAGAGGTATATCCGAGGATTGATTTCCTTCGTTAATATGGCTCTCAATCATCAAGCCGATAATCGACTTGTTGCCTTCGCGAATTTGATGAATCACATCTTCAGCCACCAGTGGTTGACGACGGAAGTCTTTACGAGAGTTTGCATGGCTACAATCAACCATCAATGCCGCCTCTAATCCAGACTTACCAAGCTCTTGCTCACATTCATGTACTGACACTGAATCGTAGTTAGTCTGCTTGCCGCCACGTAAAATTACGTGACCATTTGGATTACCTTGCGTTGTTAATAACGCAACTTGACCTTCGCGGCTGATACCCATGAAACGGTGGCTCGAAGAAGCCGCCTGCATTGCATTGATTGCAGTGCCTAAATTACCGTCAGTGCCATTCTTAAAACCGATTGGCATTGAAAGGCCACTTGCCATTTCACGGTGAGTTTGAGATTCAGTAGTTCGTGCGCCAATCGCAGCCCAGCTGAAGGTATCTGCTAGGTATTGTGGACTAATTGGGTCTAGTGCTTCTGTCGCTAGTGGAATTTCCATCTCAGCTAGCTCAACTAAAAGCTCACGACCAACATGCAGACCATGCTCAATATCGAACGTACCATCTAGATGTGGGTCATTGATCAAGCCTTTCCAACCCACAGTAGTACGAGGCTTTTCAAAGTAAACACGCATAACAATATACAGTTGATCGCTAAGTTGCTCAGATAAGGCTTTTAGACGTTTCGCGTACTCTTTCGCCGCCTCAATATCATGGATAGAGCATGGGCCACATACTACAAGCATGCGATGATCTTTCTTGTGAATGATGTTTGCGATAGTTTGACGAGACTCTTGAATGAAACGACGAGCATTATCACTCAAAGGCAGTTTTGCTTTTAACTCTTCAGGAGTAATCAGTACCTGTTCGTCGATGATATTGACATTGCTTAATTCACTTTTCTGCATAACTCAACCTGTATATTTATTTTTACACCCAACATTTCCATTTGGGCTAACAATCTTTAAAAACACAATAACAGCTACAAAAACGATTGCAAGTGTAAACAATAAAAAACATTTGATGTAAATTATAATTTACACTTACTATTTGACTCGTTAGAAGATACATAGCGGCCAAAACCACACCCTATACATACAAAAAAGGCGATATTTCTCATATCGCCTTCTTCAAACTTATAGAGTGTTTATTTATCACCCAGCGTTTAAAATTCGCTTAATTTGCTCTGAGGCCTCTTTCCACCGACTATCCGAGTAAAGCGTCGATAAATCGAAGCTGTGTTTTTTAAGCAATGAGTTAGCTAAAGGCACCTCTTGAATCGTTAAGTTGTCCAGAGCCTCTATTTGTGCATCTCGTTTATTACACATCAGCACCATGTCACAACCCGCACTTAAGGCCGCTTTCGCTCTGTCTGCCGGCCCCCCCATAATGGCAGCTCCTTCCATTGTTAAGTCATCAGAGAATACCAAGCCTTTGAATCCAAGCTGCTGCTTCAATACTTTCTGCAACCAATACTCAGAGCCACTCGCTGGCTGATCATCATAGTGAGAAAAAACCACATGTGCAGGCATCATCGCATCTAATATTCCAGCTTCAATTTGAGCCTTGAAAATGGCCATATCAGTTTCAAAGATGTCGTTTCTAGGATCATAAGGCGTTTCAAGGTGTGAGTCAGCAATCACGCCGCCGTGTCCTGGAAAGTGCTTCCCTGTCGTCGCCATGCCAACCGATTTCATGCCATTAATAAAAGCACTACTGTGGCGAACGATGGTATCAATATCTTCACCAAACGCTCGGCTACCAATCGCTTTACACTCGTGACCTTTATCTAATACAGGCGCAAAGCTCAGATCGATATCATGGGCAATCAATTCCGCAGCCATCAACCAACCAGCTTGTTCTGCTAACTGCTCACCATTATTCTTAGTCGCGAATTCTTGAGCGGCAGGGATAATTGAAAAGCCGTCGCGAAAGCGTTGAACTCGACCACCTTCTTGGTCAACACCAATCAAAATAGGACGTTTCGCTACCTTGCGGATCTCTTTAGTTAACGCCGATAACTGTTTGCTATCGTGGTAGTTTCGAGCAAACAAGATTAGACCACCAACGGTTGGGTGCTCTAAAATTTCTCTGTCTTCAGCTGTCAGCTCGTAGCCTGCAACATCAACCCACAACGGTCCCATATTTATCCCTTATTAAACCTAATTTCATAAACTTCCCGAGATTATTCTCTTTAAATTTGCTTTACAATGTTTTTAAACCAATCTGTGGAAGACTTTAAGAATGCAGTGCAAGAGCTTAGAAATGGATCATAAAGAACTGTATATCGGTGTGATGTCAGGGACGAGCATGGACGGCGTTGATACGGCCTTAGTGTCGATTGAAGATACGCGCATCACATTGCTAGCTCATGATGAGTTCCCAATGCCTGACGACCTAAAAGCGCGTCTGCTTGAAGTTTGTATTGGTCAGAAAACCGATTTGATTTCCATTGGCGAACTCGACCACCAGCTTGGCCACCTGTTTGCTGATGCGGTTCTGCAACTTCTCGACAAGTCAGGTACGCCTGCATCTTCTGTGAGTGCGATTGGTAACCATGGCCAAACAGTATTCCATCAGCCAACCGGTGATTCGCCATTTACCATGCAGCTGGGTGATGCCAATATCATTGCCGCTAAAACACAGATTCAAACAGTCGCAGATTTCCGACGCAAAGACATGGCGCTTGGCGGACAAGGGGCGCCGTTAGTACCAGCGTTTCACCATACGATTTTTCACCCAAAAGACAGCTCGGTTGTGGTGTTGAACATTGGTGGTATCTCGAATATTTCAGTGCTGCGCCCGAATCAGCCAACTTTTGGTTATGATACAGGCCCGGGCAATATGTTAATGGACGCTTGGGTAGATAAACACATCGGTGATAAGTTTGACCGTGATGCGCAGTTCGCACTAAAAGGCCAACTGAATCAAGCCTTGCTCGAACAGCTTCTAAGTGAATCTTATCTATCTCAAATGCCACCGAAAAGCACTGGTAGAGAGCTGTTTAATCTACCGTGGCTAGAACAACAACTTACAGAATTTAAATACCTTGCAGCAGAAGATGTTCAGCGCACACTTTGTGAATACACCGCATTGACGATAGCCAATGAAGTAGAGGCTTATCGCTTGGGTAACCAACCTGCGCTGTACGTATGTGGTGGCGGGACGAGAAACCCATTGTTGATGAAAAGGTTGGCAGAACTGCTTCCGAGTTGGGAAGTTGAGTCGACAACCAGTAAAGGTGTTGATGCTGATTACATGGAAGCGATGGCCTTTGCGTGGCTTGCTCAACGTCATGTTCATCAACTGCCAAGCAATTTACCAGAAGTGACTGGCGCAAGCAGAGCTGCCTCTCTAGGCGTTCTATATCGTGCTGACTAAACAAATCTAGAACCATCATTTTAGAATCACCATTTAAGGATCATTATGAGTAACGACGCTCTCATATCAGCGCTCTCGCACCTCGTTTCGGAGGGGAGAAACCCTGACACTATGGATATTGATCTGCTCACCTCTCTCGAAGTGGTTGAAAAGATTAACCAACAAGACAAACAGGTACCACTGGCGATCGAGGCGGAACTGCCACAGATCGCGAAAGCGGTTGATAAGATCGCTTACGCCTTTCAAAATGGTGGCCGACTGATTTATATGGGCGCAGGCACCAGTGGTCGATTAGGTGTGTTAGACGCATCAGAATGCCCACCGACTTTCGGCGTTTCAGACAAAATGGTTATCGGCCTAATTGCAGGCGGACCAGAAGCAATTTTGAAAGCCAAAGAGGGAGCAGAAGATTCACTGACTCTCGGAATTGAAGATCTCAAAGCGATTCAGTTTTCAGAAAATGATGTTGTGGTTGGCATAGCAGCCAGTGGTCGCACTCCTTACGTAATAGGTGCACTCAACTATGCCAATCAGCTTGGCGCGGTTACAGTTGCGCTGTCTTGTAACCCAGGATCTCCAATTGCTGAGATTGCTCAAATCGCAATTAGCCCAGTGGTTGGCCCAGAAGCCTTAACGGGATCAACACGACTGAAGTCAGGTACGGCACAAAAGCTAGTACTTAATATGCTAACGACTGCCAGCATGATTCGTATCGGTAAAAGCTACCAAAATCTGATGGTCGACGTAAAAGCGACCAATGAAAAGTTGGTTGCCCGCGCTGCTCGTATCGTTATCCAAGCAACGGAGTGTGATAAAGCACTGGCAGTATCGACACTTAAAACGACTGATTACGATGTGAAGTTATCTATTTTGATAATTCTAACAGGGCTAGATTTAGAGTTAGCCAAGGCTCAACTTGATAAGCAAAATGGCTTCTTGAGAAAAGCCGTCGAGAATAATCAATAATCGGCTTATGCTTATGCTGTTGAGAGTTACTCTCGCTACATATAAAAAGACCAGCACACATAAAGTACTGGTCTTTTTATATCTAATTTTCTTATTGCTAGCTTGAGCTTAATAGTCGTTTGAGAACTCATCCCAGCCGCGTTGCCATTCCATACGGAAACGTTGAGCGTCTTCCGTACCAGAACACACACCTTCATATACCTGACCAGATAAACCAATCTGATAAGCATGGTTCGGATTGCAGTATTCAGTAACGCCTAGGTGGTAACCTTCTGTGTAACTGGCTTGATCAACAGCACCAAGCGCGGTCATATCTGAATACGAACGCTGAGTGTGGCCTTTGATGCCATCACGGTAGCCGATCTCTTGCCAATTGCCTTCAGCGGCTAAATCTTGAACATTAGCGCTGCATCCTGCAAGGCTAAATGCCACAGTGAATAGTGCGATTATTTTTTTCATTTCAATCCTTTATTTTTACAGAGCCACTTCCTGACGAAGCATTGCTTTGTTTGTGATTCTCCGCTGAACACCAGTCGATGTCCACTCATTGTCTAATCTTCGCCACTTCCGTCCAATAACAAACCATTCAATCAGTCATAGCACCACTAAATTTGCTATTCGACCACTCACTCAAGAAGCGGAAGTTTATTCTCTTCGACTTCTTTAATATACACCCTGACTTAATTAATACATTCAGGGATAACAAATTATGATGTGGTTTCTTACCTGTGTTGCAGCACTCATTGGTGGCTACTTTATTTACGGTGCCTTTATCGAGAAAATTTTCGGTATCAATGAAAAGCGTCAAACACCAGCTCATACTAAGCAAGATGGCGTGGACTACGTTCCAATGTCGACGCCAAAGGTTTACCTAGTTCAACTGCTTAACATCGCGGGTGTAGGTCCAATATTCGGCCCTATCATGGGTGCCCTTTACGGCCCAGCTGCAATGCTTTGGATCGTGCTAGGTTGTATCTTCGCAGGTGCAGTACACGACTACTTCTCAGGTATGTTATCTATCCGCAATGGTGGCGCTTCGGTTCCAACGATCACGGGACGTTACCTAGGCAATGGCGCAAAACACTTTATGAACATCTTTGCCATTGTTCTACTGCTTCTTGTTGGTGTGGTTTTCGTTTCTGCTCCTGCAGGCATGATCACTAACCTAGTGAACGACCAAACTGATTTCGTAATGTCTACAAGCACTATGGTTGTTATCATCTTTGCTTACTACATCATCGCAACGATTGTCCCTGTCGATAAAATCATTGGTCGCTTCTACCCACTGTTTGGTGCACTACTTATCTTTATGTCTGTTGGCCTAATCACTGCGATTGGTTTATCTGACGAGCACCAAATCATGGGTGGCTTCGAGATGAAAGACATGTTCACCAACATGAACCCGAATGACCTACCACTTTGGCCTGCTCTATTCATCACTATCGCTTGTGGTGCTATTTCTGGCTTCCACGCAACTCAGTCTCCTTTGATGGCGCGTTGTATGGAAAACGAGAAGAACGGTCGCTTCGTATTCTACGGTGCAATGATTGGTGAAGGCATCATCGCTCTAATTTGGTGTGCACTTGCTCTGTCATTCTTCGGTTCAGTTGAGTCTCTATCTGATGCAATTGCAAACGGCGGCCCAGGTAACGTGGTATACAGCGCTTCATTTGGTCTATTGGGTGTGTTCGGCGGTATCCTTGCTTTCCTTGGCGTGGTTATCCTACCTATCACTTCGGGTGACACTGCATTCCGTTCAAGCCGTCTTATCCTTGCTGAATACTTCAACATGGAACAGAAAACTCTGCGTAACCGCCTACTAATGGCTCTACCATTGTTCGTTCTTGGTGGCATCCTGACTCAAGTAGATTTCGGCATCATCTGGCGCTACTTCGGTTTTGCTAACCAATCAACGGCAGTAATGATGTTGTGGACAGCTTCAGCTTACCTACTTCGTCACAACAAACTGCACTGGGTAACAACGGTTCCAGCTATCTTCATGACGTCTGTATGTATCACATTCATCCTCAACAACAGCCAACTAGGCTTTGGTCTACCAATGCAGCTTTCAACCATCATCGGTGTGGTGAGTGCATTCGGTGTTGCGGCTTACGTTATCAAAATCTCGAAAGGCAAAGGCGATATCGATCTTGCTGATGAACAAGAAGAGAAAGAAGCAAAGGGCGTGACTAAAACCGCCTAGTTCTTGAAAGCTCTTTTAAGAAGAGACAAGTCTTCATAGAAAGACAAAAGAACAAGCCAAACACACTTCGCTTGCTCCCGCAATCACTCGCTGATTCGTGGAAAATAAGACTAAAGCCCATCCACCGTGATGGGCTTTACTGTATCTCAACTTAGTTCAATCAACATTAGTACATCAACTTGGATACTTCAGCTTTCTGAAGCAATAACCAAGCAATATAACCAACGAAAACACAAGCAAAGCTACCGTTACTACGCAATGAGCTTTACACTTAACACGCGTCTCAATAGGTGAAAATATGGAACTCATTCTCTCTCTGCTGCAACAAACCTGTGTCTACTTAGTGATTGCTTACATGCTAAGTAAAACTCCACTGATTCTGCCTTTGTTGAGCATATCTTCACGCTTAAGCCATAAAGTCAGCTGTTATGTTCTGTTTTCTCTGTTCTGTATTATGGGCACCTATTTTGGATTGCAGATCAATGATGCCATTGCCAACACACGTGCGATGGGAGCGGTCATGGGTGGCTTGTTTGGTGGTCCGGTTGTCGGCTTTGCGGTCGGTTTTACTGGCGGTATCCATCGTTACTCTTTGGGTGGATTCACCGATCTAGCTTGTGCTATCTCCACTACGGCAGAAGGCTTAATTGGTGGCCTATTACACGTTTACTTAGTCAGAAAAAACAAAGCCAGCCAGTTGTTTAATCCGATGGTGGTTTTCTCGATAACCCTGTTTGCAGAGATTATTCAGATGCTGATTCTGCTTGCTGTCGCGAAACCGTTTGAGCAATCCTATGCTCTGGTTTCCGATATTGCGGCGCCAATGATCATTGCTAACTCAGTCGGTGCTGCGCTGTTTATGAGTATCATCCAAGACCGTAAAACCATCTTCGAAAAATACTCAGCGACCTTCTCACGTCGCGCATTAACCATCGCCGAACGTTCGGTAGGTATTCTGCATGGTGGGTTTAATTCCGATAACGCACAAAAAATCGTACGTATCGTTTATGAAGAGACCAATGTTGGGGCGGTCGCGATTACCGACCGAGAAAAAATTCTCGCGTTCGTCGGCATTGGTGATGAACACCATATTCCCAATACGCCGATTTCATCACAAAGCACACTCACTTCGATGGAACAGAACGACATTATCTACCTTGATGGCAAAGAGAATCCATACCAATGCTCACTGTCGCAGGATTGTAAATTAGGCTCTGCTCTAATTATCCCACTGCGCGCGGGTAACGAGGTCGTCGGCACCATCAAACTGTATGAGCCAAAACTAAAACTATTCTCGACTATCAACATGTCGATGGGTGAAGGTATCGCTCAACTCTTATCGAGCCAAATCCTGTTTAGTAACTATCAGCAACAGCAAACGCTACTTACCCAAGCAGAAATAAAACTGCTGCACGCTCAAGTGAATCCACACTTCTTGTTCAATGCGCTTAACACCATCAGCGCAGTGACACGTCGCGACCCAGATAAAGCTCGGGAGTTGATTCAGCATCTGTCCCACTTCTTTAGAAGTAACCTAAAGCAGAACATCAACACCGTAAAGCTCAAAGATGAACTTGCACACGTCAACGCTTACCTGACCATAGAAAAAGCACGCTTTACCGACCGACTGGAAGTGGAATGGGATATCGATCCGCAACTGTATGAGTCACAGCTACCAAGCTTTACCTTGCAGCCATTAGTTGAAAACGCGATAAAACATGGGATTTCCAATATGCTCGAAGGTGGTCAAGTTAAGATTTACAGCGAGGCTTTCAAAGGTGGCTTCAAGTTGGTTGTTGAGGATAATGCCGGGACTTATCAAAAGCCGTCACCAAACCATGTCGGTTTAGGAATGGAAATTGTTGATAAACGACTCACTAATTTCTTTGGACAAGATTCAGCGCTAAAAATAGAATCTCAACCACAGCAATTTACTCGAATGAGCTTTATCATACCTAAATTAAAATAATGATATTTGCGAAGACGAATAGCTCCGAGTAGACATATTTAAAGCTAACATTTAAAAGCATAACGTGAATCAAACAGGGATGAAATCAAGATGAAGATTGTAGGATGTTAAAGGCATTAGTTGTCGATGATGAGCTATTTGCTCGCGAAGAACTGATTGAACTACTAACCGAAACCGGAGAAGTGGAAGTCATCGGCCAAGCGAGCAACGCGATAGAAGGGCTTAAGCAGATTAACCTTCTCAAGCCAGATGTGGTGTACTTGGATATTCAAATGCCTCAGGTTACCGGGATCGAACTGCTGAGTATGCTTGACCCAGACACAATGCCTTACGTGGTATTCGTTACCGCCTACGACCAATATGCTATTCAAGCCTTTGAAGATAACGCTTTTGATTACCTACTTAAGCCAGTCGAGCCTTGTCGATTAAACAAGAGCGTTTGTCGCCTAAATAAGGTCATAAAACAAAATCAGAAAGCACCAGACCAGAACATCTCAGCGATTGCTCCCTGTCATTTAGAGCAGATTCCATGTATTGGACATAACCGTATTGTGATAATGGCAAGTCAAACGGTCGAGTGCGCGTATTCCGATATCAGCGGTGTCCACGTACGTAGCTCATCGCAAACCGCAACCTCACAGTTAACACTAAAAATCCTCGAAGAAAAAACCGACTTGATCCGCTGTCACCGACAGTATTTGATCAACATAAAATCGATCCAAGAAATCAAATTATTAGAAAATGGATTAGCAGAGATCATTACCCTGACCGGCTTTGAAGTACCTGTCAGTCGTCGTTATCTCAAGACGTTAAAAGAGCAACTCGGTCTCCAGTAACCCGTTAGAAGTTCGACGCCCTGTTCCAAAGCACGATCAAAAAAGCCAACGTATCACGTTGGCTTCCTGCTGTTTACAAATCAATAGTGTTTGCAAATCGCTAGTGTTTACGAATCGTCTTGTTACGAATCACTAGAGATCAGTCGACTTGCTTAATCTGTAGCTCTTTGGGTACTTCGAAGAACATGTTCTCTTCGCGACCTTGAATCTCTTCAACCTCGGTAGCACCCAACTCACGAATCCGATCTAAGATCTGGTTTACTAGCTCTTCAGGAGCAGAGGCTCCGGCTGTTACACCTATTTTCTTTTTCCCTTCAACCCATTCAGTTTGAATGTCTTCAGGGCAGTCTGTTAGATAACCTGGCGTGCCTAGCTTCTCAGCCAGCTCTTTTAAACGAGTTGAGTTCGATGAGTTCTTAGAACCAACGACAATTACAACGTCTACATCGTTTGCCATTTCACGAATTGCGTCTTGACGGTTTTGAGTCGCGTAGCAGATATCGTCCTTACGTGGACCTTGGATCTCAGGGAACACGCGACGTAGCTCTTCAATCACATCTGCTGTTTCATCAACTGATAGCGTTGTTTGGCTAACGTAGTGCAGGTTACTCGGGTCGTTCACTACTAGGTTCTGTACGTCTTCTGGCCTTTCAACCAAGTACATACCACCGGTTTGGCTAGCGTATTGACCCATGGTGCCTTCCACTTCAGGGTGGCCCGCGTGACCAATCAGTACCACTTCCATATGTTTGCGGCTCGCACGAGCAACCTCCATATGAACTTTAGTCACCAAAGGACACGTCGCATCAAATACCGTTAACTCACGCTCTTTCGCTTCTTTACGAACCGCTTGAGAAACACCGTGAGCCGAGAATATCACGATGTTGTCGTCTGGCACTTCACTCAGTTCTTCGACAAAAATAGCACCACGCTGCTTGAGCCCCTCAACAACAAAGCGGTTATGTACCACTTCATGGCGAACATAAATCGGTGGCTGATACATTTCAAGTGCACGCTCTACGATACTGATCGCACGATCGACACCGGCACAAAAGCCACGAGGGTTAGCTAACATTATTTTCATTTCATTGCTCATCATTTACCGCGGAACTAAGGTTGTTTCTATAGAGTTCGCCGTCAGCGAGGTTCGCATTCTACAGTGAAGCGTCTAGACAGTGAAGCTCTGGGTTACATCACAGCTGTAGGCGGTGCTACTCTAACGTTAAGATGGTTATTCTACCGTTAAGATAGCTACTCCACCGTAAAGATAATTATTCAACCGCTAAGATGTTGACATCGAAAGTAACGTCTTGACCTGCTAATGGGTGATTAAAATCAACCGTCACTGAATCACCCGCGATCTCGGTGATAATCCCAGGGATTTCCATACCGTCAGGACCGGAGAAAGCCATGATAGTGCCCACTTCAACTTCAGAGTCACCAACAAACTTCGCGCGATCCATATAGTGAATATGATCAGGATTCGGCATACCAAACGCATCTTGCGCCTTCAATTCGATAGACTTTTCAGTCCCCGTTTCAAGACCAATCAGGCACTGTTCAAAGTTCTCACTTAGGCTGCCATCACCCATAACGAACTTCGCAGGTTTGCCCATATTTTCGGTGCTATCGGCAACTGAACCATCTTTCATTTTAATCGTAAAATGTAAGGTTACTGCTGAATCATTTTTAATTGTTGCCACGTTACTTTCCTTAGATTTCTTTATTATTTGAAGGGGCATTCTGTTTTGCTTCCTTATTAAGAGCAGCATAAAAAAAAGCGCCGTCGGAATCAACCGACAGCGCTTAGGGCTATTCTAATCTGTGAGTCATAGACTGACTTTAAGGCCATCTAGTTCAAAGCAATTTACTTTATACTCATTACTATTAGAGTCGCCTATTTGCTTTCGTCTTTCTTACGGAAACCATCTAAGATGATCATCGCTGCACCGATACAGATCCCCATATCCGCTAAGTTAAACGCAGGCCAGTGGTAAGTACCCCAGTAGAAATCTAAGTAATCGACAACAAAGCCGTGTACTACTCGGTCAAATACGTTACCAACAGCGCCACCAATGATGATCGCATAAGCAATGTTATTCCACTTCTCTGCCGCAGGTAGTTTACTCATCCAGTATGTCAGCATGCCAGTTACCGCAAAGGCGATACCAGTAAACAACCAACGCTGCCAGCCACTCTGATCACTCAGAAAGCTAAATGCCGCGCCGTAGTTATGAACATACAAAAAATTAAAGAATGGCAGCACCTCAATACGGTTTGCCCAGCCATAACCCATGTTGTCCATGACGAAAAGTTTGATGCCGATATCTGCAACGAAAACCAGCAGAGCCAACCATAACCAACGCACACCAGATTGTTTTAACGAAACTTCACTCATTTCTATTCCTAGTATCTACTCAGTCAAATCATCTCATTATCCATTCTCAAGAATGAACACGAGAAGTCAGCTTGGTTAAACACATTTCCTATAATTAAAAATAACCCCAGTTGATACTGGGGCTATGATTTTTACAAAAAGTTCAGTCTTTCTCTGAGTCGTTATGCGAACTTACGCACTTCGCCTTCACCGTCGATGTTCGACACACAACGACCACAAATTTTCTCGTGACCTTCAATTGTGCCTACATCTGGAGTGTGGTGCCAGCAACGGTCACACTTCTCAGCTTCAGTTGCTGCAACTTCAACGTACAGACCTTCAACGTCTGTCGCTTGAGCTGTATCAGACTTATCGCTAAGTGGCTTAACAACAGCAGCAGAAGTGATAAGTACGAAACGTAGCTCATCTTCTAGCTTGTTGATTTTAGCCGCTAGTGCATCGTCAGCGTATAGAGTAACTTCAGCCTGCAGTGCACCACCGATTGTTTTCTCTTTACGAGCATCTTCAAGAAGCTTGTTCACTGCGCCACGAACTGACTGGATTTCAGTCCAAAATTCGTTGCTTAGCTCTTCGTCGTCAGCAAGACCAAATAGGCCTTCGAACCACTCGCCAGTGAATACAAACGTGTCGCGCTGCTCTCCAGTTGGTAAAGAGCTTGGCATCTCGTTCCAGATTTCATCTGCAGTGAACGACATGATAGGCGCCATCCAACGAACTAAAGCTTCTACGATGTAGTAAAGCGCCGTTTGACAGCTACGTTGAGCATGGCTGCCCTGTTTTGCTGTGTACTGACGGTCTTTGATTACGTCTAGGTAGAAAGAACCCATTTCGATAGAACAGAACTGCATTAGACGTTGAGTCACACCGTGAGTGTTGTACTCACCGTATGCTTTAACAATCTCTTCTTGTGCAGCTTGAGCACGGCCAACAGCCCAGCGATCAAGTGCAACCATTTCTTCAGCTGGAACTAGGTCAGTTTCAGGATTGAAACCGTTCAAGTTCGCTAGGAAGAAACGAGCCGTGTTACGAATACGACGGTATGCATCAGCAGAACGCTTAAGGATTTCGTCAGAAACCGCAACTTCGTTAGTGTAATCCGTAGAAGCAACCCATAGACGTAGAATATCTGCGCCTAGCTTGTTCGTTACATCTTTAGGAGCAACAACGTTACCGATAGATTTAGACATCTTACGGCCGTTACCATCAACCACGAAACCGTGCGTTAGCACTTGCTTGTATGGTGCTTCGTCTTTCATCGCGATAGATGAAATCAAAGATGACTGGAACCAGCCACGGTGTTGGTCAGAGCCTTCAAGGTAAAGATCAGCACTGTGCGTTCTTTCTTCATTTGGGAAGTTGTACTCTTCACGAGAGTCCACAACAGAGAAGTGAGTTACACCTGAGTCGAACCATACGTCTAGCGTATCAAGTACTTTCTCGTACTTGTCAGCGTCTTCAGCACCCATCAGTTCAGCAGCGTCTACATCCCACCAAGCTTGAATGCCTTTTTCTTCCACAAGCTTCGCTACTTTTTCAATAAGAGCTGGGCTATCTGGGTGAAGTTCTGATGTTTCTTTATGAACGAACAGAGCAATTGGCACGCCCCAAGTACGTTGACGAGAGATACACCACTCAGGGCGACCTTCGATCATACCTTCGATACGGCTTTGACCCCATTCTGGCATCCATTCAACACTCTTTGTTGACTCTAGTGCTTTTGCACGTAGGCCTGCTTGATCCATAGAGATGAACCATTGTGGTGTGGCACGGAAAATGATTGGCGTTTTGTGTCTCCAGCAGTGTGGGTAGCTATGCTCGTAAGCGTGGTGATGCAATAGTGCACCTTTCTCTTTTAGAACTTCTAAAACAGAATCGTTCGCTTTGAATACATGCTGACCAGCGAATAGCTCAGTATCTGGCAGGTAAACGCCGTTTGAACCTACTGGGTTAGCGATTTCTAGGTTGTACTTCTTACCAACCACGAAATCCTCTTGACCATGACCAGGCGCAGTATGAACGACACCAGTACCCGAATCAGTAGTAACGTGGTCACCAAGAACGGCAGGAACAGTAAAATCGTAGAACGGGTGGTTGAACTGAGAAAGCTCAAGATCAGCACCAGTCGCAAAACCAAGATTATGGAAGTGCTCAATACCTGCACGATCCATTACGTCTTTTGCTAATTCAGAAGCAACAACGATACGTTGAGCAGGCTGTTCGCCATTCGCTTCAACTTGGATAAGCACGTATTCAAGATCATCACGTAGACATACTGCGCGGTTTGCTGGCAGAGTCCATGGTGTTGTCGTCCAGATAACGATTGAGATTTCGCCTTGACCCGCGTGACCTTCCGCTAGAGTAAATTTCTCTAGAAGTGCCGCTTCGTCAGCTGCAGTAAATTTCACATCGATAGATGGCGAAACCTTATCTTTATATTCAACTTCAGCTTCAGCCAGAGCAGAACCACAGTCAGTACACCAGTGAACTGGTTTGAAACCTTTAAGAAGGTGACCTTTGTCTGCGATTTTGCCTAGAGAACGAATGATGTTCGCTTCTGTGCCGAAATCCATAGTGCGGTAAGGTTTATCCCACTCGCCCATGATACCAAGACGTTTGAAGCTCTCTTTCTGACCTTCAACTTGGCCCGCAGCGTACTTACGACACTCTTCGCGGAATTCAGCAGCCGAAATCTTCTGACCAGGCTTACCTTTCTTCTTCTCAACCATCAACTCGATTGGAAGACCGTGACAGTCCCAACCTGGGATGTACGGTGCATCAAAACCAGAAAGGGTCTTAGATTTAATAATAATGTCTTTAAGAATCTTGTTCAGCGCGTGGCCAATGTGAATGTCGCCGTTCGCGTATGGAGGGCCGTCATGCAGCACGAAAGATTTTTTGCCTTTCTTTGCCTTACGGATTTCACCGTAAAGGTCTTCTTTGTACCAACGCTTAAGCATTTCTGGTTCACGATTTGCCAGATTGCCGCGCATTGGGAACCCTGTTTCTGGTAAGTTCAGGGTATCTTTATAATCACTCATCGATTCTTAATTCCGTTATATTGGGCGAAGTTAGACATTATGTTAATCGGTGGAATCATCCGACTAATTCTTTAGCTGAAGCAGCCACACCCTTGCGGCTTCAGCATCCAATTCTATTTGATTTTTTAATGCGTCGAACGACTCAAACTTTATCTCGTCGCGCAGTTTGTGCAAAAGTCGCACTTCTAACTGTTTACCATATAAATTGGCTTTAAAGTCAAAAAAATGTACTTCTAATTGCTGCCTTACCCCATTAACTGTTGGTCGTTGTCCAATGTTAGCAACACCACCGACAGGAACACCGTCGATATCTAATGCTTCAACAACATACACTCCCGACACAGGAGAAACACAACGTTTTAATGGAATATTAGCGGTAGGGAAACCGATAGTTCTCCCTAGTTTACGACCATGAGAAACACGACCACTGATACTGTAGTCACGCCCAAGCATAGTAGCACTAGAAGCCAAGTCATTGGCCGCTAACGCATTTCGTATCTCAGTGCTGCTTACTCGTAATTGGTTTAAGCAATAGCTTTGGGTGCTCACCACCTCAAAACCATATTTTTCACCCGCTTCTTTAAGCATAGCGAAATTACCTGTTCGGCCTTTGCCAAAGCAAAAATCGTCACCAACCACCAAGAATTTCACACCAAGCTTATCAACCAAAAGCTCCTTAATGAATGCTTCCGCGGATAAACTAGCAAAATACTGATTAAAATTAACACACAATAAACGACTGATATCTAGCTTACTCAATTGCACATATTTATCTCGTAAACGAGTTAAACGCGCTGGCGCTCGACCTTTAGCAAACAACTCCATAGGTTGCGGCTCAAACGTCATAACAACAGAAGGGAGCCCTAATGCTGCAGCTTGATTAGAAACCTGACTCAGAACTTCTTGATGCCCTAAATGAACACCATCGAAGTTACCTATGGTTAATACACAGCCATGATGCTGCGCTTTAATATTATGTATACCTCGGATCAGTTCCATTATGATCAGCTAAAACCTGTAATTTGCATCATTTATTGTGTGAAACCGACGGATTATATACTAATCAGCATTAATCTGTCGCTGCTTTTAAATGTTTTACTCGGATACCTAAAATCAGTACCGAAACAATATAAACAAAGCCACCAAGTCCGATCAAGCCTGTTAATGTCAGTGCTCTCTGACTGAAGCCCCAATCCAGCCACTGTTGCATATTATCCAACTGCCATAAAATGGCTGCGACCATCACTACACCAGAGACAAGCAACTTGGCACTAAACAACAAAGTTGTCTTAGTTAATTGATAGACACCCGCAAGATGCAAACCCCGATATAGCAAGGCCATATTCACAAAGGCAGACAAGGCCGTCGCAATCGCCAAACCAACATAACCATAGAAGTAAGCAAAGATCGCGTTGAACACCATGTTAGTCACCATAGCGATAATGCCGTACTTAACTGGTGTTTTGGTATCTTGGCGAGAGTAATAACCCGGAGCTAATACTTTAATCAACATGAAGTTAAGCAGACCTGATGCATAAGCCACTAGCGACATCGACGCCTGTTGTACATCGTGGGGAGAAAACTCACCACGCATAAACAGCACCATTAACATGGGTTTAGCCAAAACAATCAGACCCAACATAGCAGGAATACCAAGCAGTAAAACCATGCGTACGCCCCAATCCATGGTATGCGCAAATCCTTCTCCTTGAGCGTCTACGTGTTTACGAGACAAAGCAGGAAGAATCACCGTCGCAATCGCGATCCCGAATAACCCTAGTGGAAATTCAAGCAATCGATCTGAGTAATACAACCAACTGATAGAACCTGTCGCTAGGAAACTAGCAATGAAGGTATCAAACAGTAAGTTGATTTGGCTGACCGATACACCAAAAAGCGCAGGGATCATTAGTGTGCGGATCTTAACGACACCCGGATCTCTCCAACCCCACTTAGGTTTAACCAACACACCTGCTTTTATTAAGAACGGCATTTGGAAAAGGAATTGGACTAATCCACCGAGAAATACACCGATAGCTAATCCAATTTCTGGTTGATCTAAATTAGGAGAGATAAACCATGCTGCGCCAATGATCATCACATTCAAGAACACAGGTGTAAAAGAAGAGACGGCGAACTTACCTAATGTATTGAGAATCGCACCAGATAAAGCAACAAAGGTGATAAACCATAAATAAGGGAAGGTAATCTTAAGCATAAAGCTCGCAAGTTCGAATTTTGGGGCTGCAGGTCCGTCATTCAGCCAGTCGATAAACCAACCGGCACCAAACATCGCAGTGATCACACCGGAGCCCAATACCCCAATAACGGTTACTATAGATACTAAAACTCCGAGAGTACCCGACACCTTAGCAATTAAATCTCGTGTCTTATCTTTGTCACCTGCAGCGTGATATTCCGTTAGTACCGGTACAAACGCTTGAGAAAAAGCACCTTCTGCAAAAAGTCGACGTAAAAAATTAGGAATTTTATTAGCGAAGAAAAATACGTCGGCACTCGCTCCTGCTCCCATTAAATTTGCTACTACTACATCACGTACTAGCCCCAATACACGGGAAACAAAAGTCATTGCACTGACAATCAGGCCTGACTTTAATAGTCTTTTACTCACAGAAACCTCTGACACTGGTTGATTACTTTCAAGCGAGGATAAATACTATCCTGTCCTAAGAAGCATATTTATTAGCATTGGTCTAAAAATGCTGTTAGAATCCCCGCCATCTTAACCGCGATGACCTTTCCATACCAAAGTTTGTTTGGCTACGATTGGTTTTTGCACAAATCATTTGACAATTAAGCGCTAATGAGGGATAGTCCTCGCCCTTAAATTGTCACCGAACTAAGTTTTTGGGAGTTAGACCCTTGGCAAACAGTAAATCTGCTAAGAAGCGCGCTATCCAAGCTGAGAAACGTCGCCAGCACAATGCTAGCCGTCGTTCTATGATGCGCACTTACATGAAAAAGACTATCGCAGCTATCGCAGCTGGTGATAAAGAAGCTGCAACTGCTGCTCTTGTAGAAGTTACACCACTTCTAGACCGTATGGCGACTAAAGGCCTTATTCATAAGAATAAAGCTGCACGTCATAAGTCTCGTTTCGCTGCTGCAATCAAAGCTCTTTAATAGAAATTTGATTACAACGCAAAACGAAAAAAACCGGCCTTGGCCGGTTTTTTTATATCTAAATTTTGAGTAACGCTGTTATTTTTCTCGCTGAACGTTGTTTTTCTTACTAACAGCTATTGGTTTATTACAAAATATTTTTCTTACTAAAAATTGTTTCGTTGACCGATAGACAAATAAGTAGACAAACAAACGTCTAACAAATCGATCAAAGAGAGTAGATTGATAAAAGATAACTGATAGGTACTAACGTTCGACGTGAAATATTGACACTTCCTTGTGTCGACCTTATTCCTGATAAGAGATTACCCTCCTACCAACAACAAGCTACTTGCAGTACATACCGTGCAGTAGGTTAATCATTGCTTTTACTTCTTCGCTACTCAATGTGTAATATACAGTTTGAGCCTCTTTACGAGTATCAACCAAGCCATCCCTTCTCAACCACGCAAGGTGCTGAGATAAAGCAGACTGACTCAGTTCTAACTTGCCACACAACTCCCCAACCGACAGCTCAGTACCATGTAACAGGCACAAGATTTGTAAGCGACGCTCGTTGGCCATGGCTTTAAGTAGAATCACAGCTTGCGCTGAGTTCTTCTCCATCTCTTTTAAGTTCATAGTTTGGCTCCCTACAACCTTTACGCCAACTACGGGCTATCAGAATTTCCGGCATATGGTAGGGTTATGATAATCGATATCAATTCATTAACAAACAACCTCACTCGAACAATTTGCTAAAATCTGCGTCACATACATTTTTTACTGCTGGATGTTGGATCATCCTCTCAGCAAATATGACGTAGTACTCTTCTTTTAACTCTTCGATGCCACCCAACAGCTGTAACGATGTGTCTTCTTCAACTTCAGATATATAGAGAGTAGGTGCTAAAAAAATAGCGTCATGATGATAACGAGCAAAAGCTTTCATCAGTGCCGCATCATCAAATTCGCCTAAAATATCGGGCTTTAGACCCTGCCTATCAAACCACTGTAGTACCTTTCGTCCCATAGAAGTTCGACTTCCGGGGATAAGAAGCTTCCTTTGCTCCAATACAGCGGGGAAACTCACATCTTCTACATTACCAGAACAGAAAAAAGTCATACCACTCTCACCCAGCTTCTTACTAAACAAGCCAGGGCTTTGACTAGAATCCACCGGACAGTCAGACAAGATCATATCGAGCTTATGTTGAGAGAGTTGTTCAAGAAGCATTTCATGAGTCGATTCAAAACAGCGAAGGTGGATACTGTTATCTTCTGGAATCGTCGACATCAAGATCTTGCTCACGAGCCTTTTTGACAGCGCATCCGCTACACCCACATCAAACAGAATATTTGAGTGCTGGCTGTAATTCACAATATCCAACATTTCATAACTTAAGCCAAACATACGATCAGCATACTTAAACACCAGCTGACCAAGCTCAGTAGGTTCAACACTGCGACCATTGCGCTTAGTTAACTTGCCATCCATGCGCTCTTCTAACGCTTTAATCTGACCTGTAACCGTTTGAGGTGTGAGAAATAGGGCTTCTGCAGCTTTAGTAACAGAACCTTGCTTGCAAACCATCCAGAAGTAATAGAGGTGGTTGTAGTTGAGGTGCGACATAGATGTGCCGTAATAATAAAAGAGAAGATATCCTTTATATCAAATATGACGCACTCACTCAACAAACTCGGAAAAACCTAACTTATACATCGATTACTACTTATTTTTTCGAAGTGTCTAATTTCATAATGTAATATTTAAGCGATTATTTTCAATTTTTTTCTAACTTTTAAGATCTATATCACCTCTCAAAAATAAAAATAAAATTATTTAAAAACAACACCTTAACCAACCACCATTTAAAGTTTTGATATTTAAATAGCAAATCATCACAAAAAAGTCTCACCTAAACCAAAATGTAATATTACTGAAATATTTCCCCTCTAACATCACGCTCAGATTAAACAAACAGACCAAACACAGACTTAAACGGTCCAATGGAGAAAACATTATGAACCAAGCTACTACTGCAGCAGCGCCGATTTCGAGCACTACTCGTTGGCTACGCTGGGCTAACTTGGCATTCATGCTTTACCTACTATTACTTTCAGTTTCAATGGTTGGTACAGGCTTCAAATGGGCAACAGGCGAACAAGCAAAGGTTCTTTTCGAATTTGCTTCACACCCAGTTGCAGGCTTAATGATCGGCTTAGTGGCAACAGCACTTATTCAATCATCAAGTACAGTTACTTCAATTATCGTTGGCCTTGTGGCAGGTGGTTTACCTGTTGAGCTAGCAATCCCTATGATCATGGGTGCAAACATTGGTACAACAGTAACCAATACACTTGTTAGTCTTGGTCATGTTCGTTGTAAAGAAGAATTCAAACGTGCATTCGCAAGTGCGACCATTCACGACTTCTTTAACTTATTAGCCGTCGCTATCTTCCTACCATTAGAGATGGCATTTGGTATTCTAGAGAAAATTTCTCACTGGTTAGTATCACCGATGCTAGCAACAGGTGATATGAGCATGGGTGGTCTTAACTTCATCAAGCCAATCACTAAACCAGTAGTCAGTGCGATTAAAGAACCACTATCAACGTTTGGCGACACTGTAGGCGGCGTCATGCTTATCGTTCTTGGTATCGCAACAATCTTCGTAGCTATCACTGTAATGGGTAAGCTAATGAAGAGCCTGATGGTTGGTCGTGCTCGTGAGATTCTAAAGAATGCAATCGGTCGTGGTCCTATCCACGGTATCGCTTCTGGCTCTATCGTGACTATCCTTGTTCAGTCATCTTCTACGACAACAAGCTTGATGGTTCCGCTAGTAGGCTCAGGTGTTCTTAAAGTACGTGACGTTTACCCATTCACTCTGGGTGCAAACATTGGTACTTGTATTACCGCTCTACTTGCAGCTACAGCAGTATCTGGTGAGTTTGCAGTATTCGCACTACAGATTGCTCTAGTACACTTGGTGTTCAACATCATGGCAACGGTATTCATCTTCGGTATTCCGTTCCTACGTGAACTTCCAGTGAAAGCTTCTGACATCATTTCTGATATGGCTGTGAAGAATAAGTCTGTAGTCGCTGGTTACCTTGTTGCAGTATTCCTTGTACTGCCTGGTACTGTGTTAGCACTGACTGCTTAATAGCTAAAGAATTAGATAGCTTAACCGCTAGAAAGACACATCGCTTATAGCAAAGCCCGCAACCTCCTAGGTTGCGGGCTTTTTCTTTTTAGGAGCCGATGAGGGAAGAAAAAGAAGGTGTGGGATTCGAGTAGCGAGTGACGAAAAGCAAAAGCAGATGCGTGATTCGAGTAAACGAGTAAAAAAAAGCGACTCCCCTCATTATCTGCGTTTGATATTTCGTATATCACTGACTCAAATCTAAACACGCTCTTCGTATCTCGTTACCGAGCTACAGGTACAAAAAAAGCCGCACAATGGCAGCCTTTTAATCAAATAAAACGGATTGCATTAAACCGAGAATGGGTACTTAATCGCCTCATGGCATTCGTAACCTTCAACCCAGAAGTCATCCATCGTTACCCATGTTTCTAAATCTTCTAGAGACTTAATCTCAGGATTGATATGGAATGTAGGGCCAGCTAACGGCTCACGCTTCAACTGAACATCGCGCATTGGTGCAAGTTGATCTTCATAGATATGAGCGTTAACAAGCTTGTGGTAAGCCACGCCCGCCTTCTTGCCGGTGATCTGCGCCATGATAGCGAGGAACACATACACTTGAACCATATTGAAATTCAAACCTAGAGGGACATCACAAGAGCGCTGAGTACTATTTAGGTACAGGGTGTCACCAAGCAGAGAGAAGTGGTGGCTGTACATACACGGACGCAAACAACCCATGTGAAACTCGCCTGGGTTGTAGAAGTTTAAAATCTCGCCACGGTCATCAATACCGTTAGTTAAATCATCAACAATCTTCTTCAGTTGGTCGATATGACCGCCGTCAGGTTTTGCCCATGCACGTCCTTGAACGCCGTAAACACGGCCCATGTCGTCTTCACCCTTGCGGTAAGGATTATTCAGCCATGCCTCGTTCAGGTTCGAATTCGCATCCCAGGTTTTAGTCCCTAGCTTGCGAAAATCTTCAGCATTATCGTAACCACGGATATAACCAAGCAGTTCAGCAACTGCCGCTTTCCAAAAGCTTTTACGCGTTGTTACCAGTGGGAATTGGTTATTACCAACATCATATTCAAGGTCAGCATTGATCACAGTTAGGCAGCGCTTGCCAGTGCGTTCATTTTCAATCCAAGTACCGTCATCAACGATACGCTGACAGAGGTCTAAATACTGTTTCACACCAGTTCCTTACTTCGTTTGTTGTGGTAATTCATCTTTGTAGTGACCACGCTTGTATGCCCACACCATCATCAGCACACCGATGATAACCATTGGCAGTGACAAAATTTGTCCCATAGAGATAAATCCACCGAACAAACCTAGATGAGCATCAGGTTCACGTACGTATTCTACTAAGAAGCGGAATGTACCATATCCTGCGAGGAATAACCCTGACACAGAACCAAGAGGACGCGGCTTTTTGATAAACCAGTTCAAGATGAAGAACAGCACAATACCTTCAAGCGCCATCTCGTAAAGTTGAGATGGGTGACGAGGAAGTGGACCACCATTAGGGAATACGATTGCCCATGGCACATCAGTCACACGGCCCCAAAGCTCGCTGTTCATGAAGTTACCTAAACGCCCCATGCCCAAACCAAATGGAACCAATGGCGCGATCATGTCAGCTACACCAAAGAAGGTTCGACCGTTCTTTTTCGCATACCAGAACATCGCAGTGATAACACCAAGCAAACCACCGTGGAAAGACATACCACCCGTCCATACCTTAAAGAGGTAAAGAGGGTCTGCTAGGAAAAGGTCAAAGTTATAGAAAAGTACGTAGCCAATACGACCGCCAAGTACTACACCTAGAAAGCCTGCAAATAACAAATCTGATACTTGCTCTCGGGTCCAACCACTGTCTGGTTGATCAGCTCGGCGATTTGCTAGCCAAAGAGCAAACATAAAGCCAACAAGGTACATTAAGCCATACCAGCGAACTGAAATTGGTCCTAGTTCGATAAGAACAGGATCGATATTTGGGAATTCGATAAAACCCTGAGACATACGTGGCTCTCTATCTAAATTGAATAACGGTCAGCTCAGCAGCTGACAAAAAAGACACTACAGCAGCATTGTAGCTGCTATAAACATTAAAAATATTGCAAAGAATTTCTTTAGCACGGGAGTTGGCAATTGCGTCGCCAGTTTCGCACCAACTCGAGTAGTTAGAACTGAAGTACAAGATATTGCGACCAAAGCTGGTAGGTAAACATAGCCCAAACTAAACGCTGGAAGATCATCTACAGACGAACCATGCCAAATAAACCCGAGCATTCCTGAAATAGCAATAACAAAGCCGCACACCGAAGAGGAACCCACGGCCTTGCGCATTTCTACACCATGATGGTTAAGAAAAGGCACAGATAAAGATCCACCACCAATACCAGCCAAGCTTGAGACTAAACCAATACCGCCACCACATAACATCGTTTTTGCAGAGCCTGGCATCGCTTTCTGACTCGTAGAACGAATCGATAACAGCATTTGTAATGCCAATACCAATACAATCACACCAAAGACTTTCGGTAGATATTGAGCTGGAATGATGTCGGCGACAAAAGAACCGAGAAAACCACCCACGACCACACCTGGCATCAACCATTTAACGACAAATATCTCTACGTTACCCAACTTTAAGTGGTTAATCGCAGACGATCCTGACGTAACAATAATGGTTGATAACGAAGTCGCCAATGCCATCTGCATCGCAAACTCTTGAGGGATGCCCGCTTTAGGAAGCAAAAACAATAAGGCAGGCACCACCAGCAAGCCACCGCCAATGCCCAGCAAACCCGCTAAAACACCAACAACAGCACCAAGACCTGCTAACAAGCCTATTAGTTCATATGACACGTCAAATCCTATTTTTTACCTGCTCGAATGAAGCCTGTAAATTCACGCTCTTCGAAATAGTTGAGCATCATACTATAGATGTCACGACCATACGGTTTTGAAAGTGCCTTATTTGCTAAATCCTGTAATTCACTCAGGTTAGATTGGCGAATCAAGTATTTGGTTCTAGCGACATTTGAGGTATTCATACTTAACGTTTCGTACCCTAGCCCAATCAACAGTAATGCGCCCATAGGATCACCAGCTAGCTCGCCACAAATACACACAGGTAATTGATATTGCTTACATGTATCATGAATTTGTTTTAATGCCATGATCACCGCAGGGTGCATGGATTCATAGACATCAGATACGCGGGAATTGTTCCGATCAACCGCCAATAAATATTGGGTTAAGTCATTGGTACCCACAGAAACAAAATCGACCTTGCCTGCGATTAACGGCAGCAAATACAGCATTGATGGCACTTCGATCATGATACCAATGCGAGGCATGCGTACTCTATTATCAAGCTCGTGTACTTCATCGTAAGCCTGTTCTATAAGCTGAACCGCATCATCCAGCTCTTGAGCACCCGAAATCATTGGTAATAGGATACTTAAATTCTGACTATCACAGCTCGCACGCAACATGGCGCGTAGTTGAATAATAAAGATATCTGGGTGATCGAGTGTAAAACGAATACCACGCCAGCCAAGAAACGGATTGTCCTCTTCAATCGGGAAATAAGGTAATGCCTTATCACCACCAATATCCAACGTACGCATCACCACTTGCTTCTCGGGATAGCTCGATAATACAGAACGGTACTGCTTGAACTGTTCGTCTTCTGACGGGAATCTCTGCTGTAACAAGAAAGAAATTTCCGTTCGATACAAGCCTACGCCGTCAACCCCTTGGTTAATCGCTATATTAGTATCCGCACTCAAACCAGCATTGAGCAAGATCTCTATTTGCTGATCATCTTGCGTTCTTGCTGGTAAATATAATTCTCGGTTGACCATAGAAGAGAGTTCACTTTCTTCTAGAATCAGCCCTTGGTATTCACTAAGTAAGTTATGACTCGGCTCAATAAAAATCTCACCGCTATACCCATCGACAATCGCTTGCTTACCATTAGCTTGGGCAAGGTTGAAATTGACCCCCATCACCGAAGGAATGCCAAGCGCACGAGATAAGATCGCTGCGTGAGAGTTCGCCGCCCCTTCCAAGGAAATGACCGCCAACAATTTTTCTTTTGGAATAGACGCCAAAACAGAGGCCGTTAGTTCACGTACCACCAGAATAATGGGCTTGTCTAACGTGCGGAGTTCATGCTCAGAGTTATGAAGGAAATACAACAGCCTTTGTCCGAGCTCTCGAATGTCTTGTGCTCTCTCGCGAAGATAGACATCAGACATACGAGCAAAGCGATTAGAGTAACTTTCAACAACTTGTCTTAGTGCCCAATCAGCTTTATCGCCCTTCTGAATTTGGCTTTTCAGATCCTTACGCAACATGGGATCGTTGAGTAAGTGAGTAAACAGGTCAAAGATCGCCAACGCATCTTTGTTTATTTCGCTGTCCAAACGCTTGCGCATGCGCTTAAAGTCATTCAGAGCATTTTCGACAGCAACCGCCAGCAACTCATGCTCTCTTTCAACATTAAGCGTCGAAGCCGGATAAACATCGGTTAATTCAGGTTGCGTGTTGTCCCACCACAAATCACCAATCGCTACACCTGATGACGCTGCGATACCTTTCGTCGCCGGCAACTTTTGTTGTTCTAATAACCAATGACCTTGGGTTTGGGCATGCGCCACAATAACCGCAAGTTGTGCTGAAAGAGTGACAAGGAAAGACTCTTCCATTTCACTGAATAAACGAGGAGATTTCTGTTGAATAACCAAAACACCAAGCACTTGCTTGCGATGGATAATCGGAGTACCGAGAAAAGAGTGATAAACCTTTTCTCCCAACTCCGGAAAAAATTTATAAGCAGGGTGAGCAGACGCTTGTGCAAGGTTGATAGGTTCAGCGCTTCTTTTAACAAGGCCAACCAGGCCTTCGTCAAAACCAATGTGAATACTATTGCCTTTGAAGATCAGGCCTTGAGTTGCCATCAACTCAAGGCGCTGCATATCATTATTTGCCAAATACACGGTGCAACATTCCGTCTGCATCGCACTGCATGTCTCTTTAACTAAAATATCAAGAGCCGTCGACACATCTTCAACTCTTGATACGTGTTCAACTATTTCCCTTAGTTGACTGAGCATGCTTAACCTCTACGCAATTTGCGTTTTCCTTTTGTTTTTCGCTCTTTAAACGGCATTGCCAAAGATGCGAATTCTTTCATCGCTCGACGGTACACATCTCGCTTAAAAGAAACAACTTGTCGAACAGGGTACCAGTAACTCACCCAACGCCAACCATCAAATTCAGGTGTACTTCCACGCTGCATATTGATCTGCGATTCATCGCAATCTAAGCGTAAAAGGAACCACTTCTGTTTTTGTCCAATACAGACAGGTTTAGAATCCCACCGAACCAGTCGTTTGGGTAGCTTATAGCGTAACCAATGACGACTTGTCGCGACGATCTTTACATCCTTTTTAGTAAGGCCAACCTCTTCATACAACTCACGGTACATTGCCTGTTCCGGAGTTTCACCTTCATCTATTCCCCCTTGAGGGAATTGCCATGAATGTTGCCCGTATCGTTTAGCCCAGAAGACCTGACCATGGTTGTTACAGATTACAATACCAACATTTAATCGGTAACCATCGCCATCTATCACTGGCCAACCTCTATCTAAATTTTTAATTACTCTGATTTTTCCACATATCCCCAATCGGAGCAAACTTAGTGACGTGATAAGCGCTATATTTATGAATATTAACTACGAATATGGATAAGTTTTGCTCAAATTCTAGTTACCCACACAATAGTGAGACATAGACCACATTTATTCACCTTTTCTGTGAATAACTATGTGAAGAATTCCCCGCAATCGTTTTTTTTAATCCATAGATTCATCAACACCTTAAACAACAAATCAATTATCAACATTTTAAACCATTAAAAATCAACAAATTAAAATAATAATCATAATTTTAAAAACATTTAGAAAGCAAAAGATCTTTCAAAAATCGAACGTGGTTAAAGATCAACCACTCAGGTGTTTATCCACACTAGCAACTGAAAGATTCATTTTGCCCCCTATTTAGCAAGCATTTTATCCACCACAAACCCCTGTTTATTTATACACCAAATTAATATTTCAATTAATTACCTTTATGTCCTGTGGATAACCACGAGCTTGATCCCTTTTTAAGTAAGGAGATCATTTCTTAACCAGTCGTCATATGGTGATAACTTCTGGTAAAATCGTTTTTTTGATTATGCTTTTTATTATGAAACCAGAACCACAAACACAACAAGAGCTATTAGACAGAGCGTATACTATTGCCGGGATGACCTTCAAAGAGCTCTCCGATGAAGCCGAGATGGTGATGCCAAGCGACCTTAAGCGTGATAAAGGTTGGGTTGGGCAGCTGTTAGAATGGCATTTAGGTGCACCCGCTGGCAGTAAGCCAGAACAGGATTTTGCAAAGCTGGGCATCGAACTTAAAAGCATTCCGATTGGTTATTCTGGAAAGCCACTCGAAACAACGTTTGTTTGTGTTGCGCCACTGATGGGCGTACAAGGCATAACATGGGAAACTAGCCACGTTAGAAATAAACTGTCTAAAGTGCTGTGGATCCCAGTTGAAGGAGAAAGAGAAATCCCGTTGGCAGAAAGGCATGTTGGTTCACCTTTATTATGGACGCCAAGCCAAGAAGAAGATGAACTTCTAAAAAGAGATTGGGAAGAGCTGATGGAGTTGATTGTTTTAGGCAATGTTGAACAGATAACAGCAAGGCACGGTGAAGCACTCCATTTACGCCCTAAGGCCGCAAACAGTCGTGTGTTAACGGAAGCTTACGGTGCAAGCGGTAAACCCATAAAAACCAAACCTCGTGGTTTTTACTTAAGAACCCAGTTCACCCATAAACTGCTGACTGCACACTATGCATAACTGTCGAGAACGAAAGTCGAACATACTGATTATAAGTACGCTGTAAATTCCCTCTAATGAGGTTTAAGCGCTAATTCAATATCGCAGTAACTCTGGCTAGGTTCATTACCAAACTCATCATACGCGTTGTGCAAGCGAAGGTAAGCCTTTTCAAAGCCGAGCCGGAGTAACTCCTCTTTCACTTGATCCAAGGATCCAAAGTGAAGCGGCTCGCCGTCTTGCTTTACAGGTTCTAGCTTGTGTTTGTACTCCACCGCCAATAGATACTCTGAGATATCAGAACAACCAATAACGTACACTTTGGGTGTTTGATAAGAGTCTTTGTGCTCTCCATGTAACCACATGTCTAATTGATGCTTTTGCATAACCGTCCTCCCCTGCTCTTTAAAGAGTAGTAGAACTCTTTTCCTTTACTAGGTAACGACTTAAAAAAGCAAAAAAGAGAAGCAAGTGCTTCTCTTTTTTGGCCAGTTCTAATTCAAAAGTTTGCACTTTCGACGCCATAACTATCACTGTGATTTATCCTAGGGGTTGAAAGGTGCTATCAACCCCGCAGATTACGTCGGTATTCGCGCACTTAAGACACGACGAAGGTGACGTACTCGACGTTCAATCGTAACAACTTCGGGTTCAGAAAAACCAATAGGTCGACCATCGGCTTCAAGACCAATATCTCTTAGTAAGTGAGTATTGTTCCATGGTAGATCATATGAACTGCGACGAACTTTTCGTTGCCATTCACGCTCTTCACGACGAAGGTCTGCACGGATAAGGACTGTTGCTAATTTTAAATATACTGAGTGACGCATAATAACTCTCCAGTTGTTGAATAAACTGAGGAAAAATAGCGTGTTAGATCGTATGAGGGTTTCTCACTTAGCTGCTATTTTTCCGCAGCCAAATAAGGATACGGATCTATTAGTTAGGTTTATCTTGGGTGTTTCGATCGGCCATGGCTGATGTTTGTGACATAACAGTCACCATGTCAGAACACGGATCAAACGAAGCGCAAATATGCTGTATAAAATCGAAATGTTTCATTTGCGCCTCCAAGCTAACTAAAAATCCAAAAAGAAATGGGGTAGTGAAAGCAGACAAGTCTTTGTTAAAACGCTGCTTTCACGGTTAAATTCTAACCAAGTGAGTATATTATTCAACCGCTAATTGGCTCACATTTTTAAAACAATGCATTCACCTGGAATATAAGTTGCATATACATTTATATATAAGATATTCACTATTATTATATAAAATCACAGAACATATCTCTTAGTGACCTAGGGGGCATCTCTCAATTGTTCGAATGTGAACACAGCGACTAACAACAAAAAGAGCCACGCATGATGCGTCGCTCTTAAATTTACACTAACAGATTGAATCACTTAGCAAAGAATTCTAAATAACGCCCTCAGAAATAAGGCTGTGTTTATTCAATAAACGGTACATCGTTGCTCGTGATACTCCGAGCTCCTTAGCAGCCAACGAGACCTGTCCACCGTAAGATTCCAATACAATCAACAATGCATCGCGCTCTGAACGCTCACGAATGCTTTTCAAACTGCGACGTTCATCATTCTGTTTTGGTAAATCAAGTTGGTGATCTTCTATGATCACGGCATCCGACATCAGAACAACACGCTTTATCTGATTCATCAGCTCACGAACGTTGCCTGGCCAGTGGTAGCGATTCATTGAACGAATAGCATCCTCTGAGAAACTCTTAGCCTGAGCATTAAACTCTTTCGAGTACTCACGTAAGAAATGATTCGCTAACACAGAAATATCGCTCACACGCTCTTTCAGACTCGGAACATGAATACGCAACACATTAATGTAATGATACAATTCTTCATTGAAGTCACCTTCAATCAATGCTTTTTCGATATCAGAAGAGTTCGCCGCCAGAATACGTACATCGATAGATTTTGGCCCTGCCGCAGTTTCAATTTTGCCTTCTTGTAAAAAGCGAAGTAGATTCAATTGTTGATTACGGGGCATCGCCAACACATCATTGAGTAAGATAGTTCCGCCGTCTGCTTCTTCTAATATACACGGTGCCGAAGTTTGCTGTGTTGAAATACCAAACACTTCAGCTTCTATTCTCATTTCAGACAAGGCACGGCAATTAACCGTTAGAAATGGATTCTGTGCTCGCGAAGAGTTTTGATGAATAGAACGTGCGATCGTCTCTTTACCTGCCCCACTCTCTCCGTAAATTAAGATACTGACATCAGTAGGCCCAATGCGCTTTACTTGGTCTCTCAAGCGCTTCACAGCCACAGAGTCACCCAATAGGCCCATATTGTTGTTAATGCCGTAGTTTGGCCATACTTTCTGCTCAAGCTTGAGCATACCCAACTGGTGACCAATAGTACTCAGTAGCTGAGCATCAGGGATTGGTGCCGTGAAAAAGTCGATACAGAAGTTAACGATAAATTGGCAGATCGTATCAGAGCTCAATTGAGATTCACGAATAAAGGCGAGCCATCGCACCTGCTTGTTATTGCTTACGAGGTTAGCAATACCGTTAAGACTAAACTCATCATGGCTAAGATCAACAATACCGATACATGGACCAATGTCAGCAATCAAGGCATCGGCTTTTCGTAGATCTGCACACTGGGTACACTGCCAACCCACTTGTTCTAACACTGATAACCAGGGTTCGTACGCACCACCAACCACGATAAGAGAACCTGGTAAGGAATCCATCTTAAATTGAGTTCCCATCCTTCTTCCTTATTCTATTTTTATTTAAATCAGACTAATACGAGTTTAATGCTGATAACTCTACAAAATGCCACGAGATCGTATTCAGCGCCGAGGCGTATAATAATGAGACTATCTTAGATTTTTCGTCTCAATAGTAAGACTATGTCAGAAATAGTGATTTTTCGAATCAAGAGTGCGGTGCAAGCAAGGTTTTAAAGTCATAAAAGCAGAAAAGCCACCCGAAGGTGGCTTTTCAATTAACGCGTTTGTTACAAACCGTAAGCGAAAATTACGCTTGTGGGCGCATTGCCGGGAACAAAATCACATCACGAATTGTGTGCGTGTTTGTAAATAGCATCGCTAGACGGTCGATACCGATACCTTGACCCGCTGTTGGCGGTAGGCCGTGCTCTAGTGCTGTAATGTAGTCTGCATCGTAGTACATAGCTTCATCATCACCCGCGTCTTTCGCGTTAACTTGCGCTTTGAAACGTTCGTCTTGATCTTGTGCATCGTTAAGCTCAGAGAAACCGTTCGCGACTTCACGGCCACCGATGAAGAACTCAAAACGGTCTGTGAAGAATGGGTTGTCATCGCTACGACGTGCTAGAGGAGAGATGTCCGCTGGGTAGCCAGTGATGAACGTTGGTTGAATTAGCTGAGGCTCAGCCGTTTCACCAAAGATCTCTTCAAGAAGCTGACCACACGTCCAAAACTTCTCAACGTACAGACCTACTTCTTCTGCAATTTTAACCATCAATTCTCTGTTCTGAAGATCATCTTCAGTCAAAGCTTGAATGTTTGCATTTTCAGGAGTGTAGTGTTTGATTGCATCGAACATGCTCATGCGAGCGTAAGTGCCACCGAACTCAACTGTTTCCTCACCGTAAGGCATAGAAGTAGAACCAAGAACGTCCATTGCTGCTGTGCTTAGCATCTCTTCCGTTAGATCCATTAGATCTTTGTAGTCAGAGTACGCTTGGTAGAATTCCATCATTGTGAATTCTGGGTTGTGACGTGGAGAAAGACCTTCGTTACGGAAGTTACGGTTGATCTCGAATACACGGTCAAAACCACCAACCACTAGACGCTTAAGGTAAAGCTCAGGTGCAACACGTAGGTACATGTCGATGTCTAGTGCGTTGTGATGAGTGATGAATGGACGTGCTGTTGCACCGCCTGGGATCACGTGCATCATTGGCGTTTCAACTTCTAGGTAGCCTTTTGAGCTCATGAAGTTACGGATTGAAGACACAAGCTTCGAACGCACGATGAATGTGTTACGAGAGTCTTCGTTCACGATTAGGTCAACGTAACGCTGACGGTAACGCATCTCTTGGTCAGTTAGACCGTGGAACTTCTCTGGCAGAGGACGAAGTGCTTTCGTTAGCAATTCAAACTCTTCCATGTTCACGTAAAGGTCGCCTTTACCTGATTTGTGAAGCGCACCTTTAACACCGATGATGTCACCGATATCTAGGCCTTGGTACTTCTCTTTTAGTACTTTTTGAACGTCTTTCGCTGCGTATGCTTGGATACGACCAGAAGTTTCTTGAATCGCAAGGAATGGACCACGCTTCGCCATAATACGACCAGCGATCGCAACGATGTGGTTAAGCTCTTCGAGCTCTTCCTTAGTCTTCTCACCGAATTCCGCTTGAAGGTCGCCAGCTAGGTGCTCACGACGGAAGTCATTTGGGTGACCGTTAGCTTTGCAGTTTTGGCGGATGTGATCCAGCTTGCTGCGGCGCTCAGCGATTAGTTTGTTCTCTTCAGGTGAAGAAGCTTCTTGTGCGTTTTCGTTTTGAACAGCATCAGTCATTAGAGATGTACCCTGCTTTTATAATTTGGACAGCTATATTTTTTCAAATATAGGCATTTTTACCAATATTATTGGTAAAGCTTAATAGTTGATAAAGCTTACAGACCTGATTTCAGGCTAGCTTCAATAAACTTGTCTAAGTCACCGTCAAGAACCGCTTGAGTGTTACGGTTTTCGATGCCGGTGCGTAAATCTTTGATACGAGAATCATCCAGTACGTAAGAGCGGATCTGACTACCCCAACCGATGTCTGATTTCGTTTCTTCGCTCGCTTGTTTTTCAGCATTTTGTTTTTGAATCTCAAGTTCAAAAAGCTTAGCACGTAGCTGCTTCATCGCTTGATCTTTGTTCTTATGCTGCGAACGGTCATTCTGACACTGAACCACGGTGTTAGTCGGAACGTGAGTAATACGTACCGCTGATTCCGTGGTGTTTACGTGCTGACCACCAGCGCCAGAGGCACGGTATACATCAATACGTAAGTCAGAAGGATTAATGTCGATCGTAATGTTGTCATCAATCTCAGGATAGATAAACGCAGAGGCAAATGAAGTATGACGACGACCACTTGAATCAAATGGTGACTTACGAACTAGACGGTGAACACCAGTCTCTGTACGTAACCAACCGTAAGCGTACTCACCAGAGATACGTACCGTTGCACCTTTAAGGCCAGCAACATCACCATCAGACACTTCGATAACTTCAGTCTTGAAGCCTTTCGAATCAGCCCAACGTAAGTACATACGCAACATCATTGAAGTCCAGTCTTGAGCTTCTGTACCGCCCGAGCCTGACTGTAAATCGATGTAGCAATCTGATGCATCGTGATCACCAGAGAACATACGACGGAATTCCAGCTTCTCTAGCTTAGCTTCAAGCTCGGCGAGTTCTGGTTCAATCTCATCGAACGTTTCTTGATCTTCTTCTTCAACCGCAAGCTCTAATAGGCCATCAACATCCTCAACGCCTTGGTCAAGTTGGTCGATTGTTTCTACTACCGCTTCCAATGCAGAACGTTCTTTACCTAGCGCTTGAGCACGCTCAGGTTCGTTCCATACATCCGGTTGTTCTAATTCTGCGTTTACTTCTTCTAGACGCTCTTTCTTAGCGTCATAGTCAAAGATACCCCCTCAGGATATTTGTGCGCTCAGACACATCCTGCAGACGGTTTTTTATAGGATTGATTTCAAACATTTTAGCTCATCATTTATGAGTAGAATTTAACCGAAGAATTGTACTCAAAAGTGTGACGGAGATACAGAATTTTTTAGAGCGGTGAACCAAGATTCAATAACTTAATGGGATATAAAATTGACAGGCAGAAAAAACACGTAAAATTTGTAAGGGAAGGAAAGAGAACAAGCTCTGTTTTTGAACAAAGCTTGTTGAATTTGGCGCTATATGATGAGAATTGTTGAGTCTAAAAAGAACTATTTGGCCTCGATGTAATCAATCATCAGCTGCAAAGATTGGTTGCCACGAAACTCGTTAATATCGAGCTTAAATGCAAGGTGCACAGTTTTCACCGAAGCATCAGGCCAGCGGCGTAGGTCCACATTAAAGGCGATACCATCAATCATCACATTGGTCGGGTGACCTTTGTAGAGCGGCTCCAACATCAACTTAAGATGTTTTTCACCCACCAACTTTTGATGCAGTACTTTAAATTCACCATCGAAGATTGGCTCAGGGAAAGCTTGTCCCCACGGACCACCTGAACGAAGCGTTTCGGCGGTGTGCATTGAGAACTCTTCAGGTAACAACTCACCATCAGACAAGATAATGCCCTTCAGTGCTGTTTCTCCAAGCTCATTCTTCACGACATCGTTAAACAGCTTACTGAAGCGATCAAAGTCCTTTTCCATAATCGTTAAGCCTGCCGCCATTGCGTGACCGCCAAACTTAAGAATCAAACCTGGGTTTTGAGTGTCGATTCGGTCCAACGCATCACGCATATGTAAACCCGGAATCGAACGACAAGAGCCCTTTATGCTCCCTTCCCCACCATCAGCGAAAGCAATCACTGGACGATGGTATTTATCTTTGATGCGCGAAGCCAAGATACCAATCACACCTTGATGCCAATCACGCTGGAACAACGCTAAACCCGAAGGCAGATCGTCTTTACCAAACTCAAGGCGCTCACAAAAAGCCATCGCTTCTTGCTTCATACCCTCTTCGATCTCTTTACGTGTTTGGTTCAAACCATCCAGCTCACTCGCCATTCGACGTGCAGCATGGATGTTGTTACTCATTAGCAACTCAACACCAAAAGACATATCGTCCAGTCTGCCGGCCGCATTAATGCGAGGACCAAGTGCAAAGCCAAAATCAGATGCGACTAAACGCTTAGCGTCTCGCTTGGCAATTTCAATCAAAGCTTGAATACCCGGACGAGCTTTACCTGCACGAATACGCTGCAACCCTTGATGTACCAAAATTCGGTTGTTTTCATCAAGCGGGACTACATCGGCAACGGTGCCCAGAGCCACAAGGTCAATCAGTTCCATCAACTTAGGTTCTGTCATGCCGCGTTCTGCAAACCAATTCAACTTACGCATATGAACACAAAGCGCCATCATCAAATAAAAGGCGACACCAACCCCCGCTAAAGCCTTTGATGGAAAAGCGCAGCTTTCAAGGTTCGGATTGACCATCGCATCGACGATGGGCAACTCATGACCCGGTAAATGATGGTCAGTAACTAAAACTTCTAATCCTTTCTCTTTAGCAAAACGAACCCCTTCAATCGAAGAGACACCGTTGTCGACCGTCATGATGACCTCAGCGCCAAGTTCGATAGCCTGCACGACAACTTCAGGACTCAAACCATAGCCATCTTCAAAACGGTTTGGTACCAGATAATCAACATTCGAACTACCCAGCATGCGCAGTGCCAATACCGACAAAGCAGAACTGGTCGCACCATCAGCATCAAAATCACCAACGATGATAATGCGTTTTTGCTGCTGAATGGCTTTGAACAATAATTCAACCGCAGCATCGATACCACCCAGTTTTTGATAAGAGTGTAGGCCTTTCGCTGCTGTCTCTAATTGGTCGGCACTGTTGATTCCGCGACTCACATAGATGCGCTTTAACAAGTCAGGTAAATGAGCAGGTAAAACTGAAGTATCGACCTCAGGACGGCGTTGGATCTCTATCATATAAAAATGGGCCCGATATCAATCAGGCCACTCCTTAAATCAAAAACATGGGGAATATGTTGGTAATACAGAAATGAAGATTACTGCTCTAAACGTTGAAGCAGTTGTGCTGGTGGTAAGTAACCACTCACCAATTCACCACTTGCTAGCACGATAGCTGGAGTGCCATTAATACCAAGCTCACGGCCTAATTGGTATTGCTTAGCGATGATCTGCTTTTGCTCTGCTAGGTTTTTACCAGAAGCTGGCATTTGACGATTGACTTTCGCATCGTGCATGGCTTCTTTTGGATCGTCAGAAGCCCAAATTGCCGCCATTTGGTCGGCAACTTGTCCAGTTGCGCCTTGGCGCGGGTAAGCCATGTAGCGAACAGTAATTCCTAAGTCGTTATAGCCTTGCATTTGGCTATGCAGACGAACACAGTAACCACACGTAATGTCAGTAAATACAGTCACAAAGTACTTTTCATTATCGGCTTTATATTCGATAACCGTATCTGACATTGCCGCGACTTTTTCAGCATTCAACGGCGCTTGACGCTCAGCCAAAACATCACTGAACTTGCCGTTGTCGTCCAAAGAGTAAAGAGTACCCGCGATAAAATGATCACCTTCTGGAGAAGAAAAGATAATGCCGCTGTTCGTTTGAACCTCCAGCAGGCCATCAATATCTGAAGGAACGATCTTATCGACTTTAATACCGATTTTCTCAAAGCGCTTAGTTAACGCAGCGGTATCAATAGCTTGAGCTGAAGCAACTTCTACGGCTGTTGATGTTGGTTCTACTTTCGCTTCTGATGCATTACATGCAGTAATCATAAGAGGAAACGCTAATAGAGGAAGACGGCGTAATACGCTCATTAAGTTCACCTTAAAAATAAATGGATTTAAGCACGTGGATGATGCTGAGCGTGAATTTGCTTCAGCCTCTCGGTCGCCACGTGAGTATAAATTTGGGTTGTCGATAAGTCACTATGCCCCAGCAACATCTGTACGACCCTGAGATCTGCGCCATAGTTCAGTAAATGCGTGGCAAAAGCGTGTCTTAATACGTGTGGTGACAGTAATTCAGTATCAATACCAGCCACAACTGAATAGTGCTTAATACGATACCAAAACGTCTGACGGGTCATTTGCTTGGCACGCTTGCTCGGAAAAACCACATCAGAGCTATTGTCGCCGAGTAGTTGTGGGCGACCTTGTTCAATAAAAGTCTCTATCCAATCCACGGCATTTTCGCCCATGGGAACCAAGCGTTCTTTACCGCCTTTACCGATAACACGTACTACGCCTTGTCTTAAGCTGATGTTTTCCATGGTTAAGCTGACCAGTTCCGTAACACGTAAACCCGTCGCATAGAGTAATTCAAGCATCGCCTTATCACGAAGCTCAATAGGATCGTTCGGATCAGGCGCTTCAAGCAAGGCATCAACCTGTTCTTCGCTCAAATCTTTCGGTAAGCGTTGCGGCAACTTAGGGCTGATCAACAAGGCACTGGGATCATCTCCTCGAATTTTCTCGCGGTGTAAATATTGAAATAAGCGACGAATTGCCGACAGCATGCGAGCACGAGAAGTCTGCTTAAAATCAGCGTCAGCTAACCAGCCTTGATAATCCTGTAAACCAGAAAGGCTAATGAAGTCGAGGCGATAATTGTTCTTTTCCATCCACGCTAATAACTTGGATAAATCAGTACGATACGAGACGAGGGTATTTTCAGATAATCCTCGCTCCATCCACATAGCATCTAAAAACTGCTCAACGAGACCGTGGTCTGCGCTCTGCCCTTGAGGCGACTGCATAGTGTTACTCACAATATTGGAAACTGTTTTGAGAGTATGCCAGAGCAAATATGAATGCCATAAAAATTACGACTTGAGCGGATAATCGCTGCAATCGAAGTCGATTTATGGTTAGAATTCGCCATCTGAAATTAAAATCGAACGTTTGCTATGAAAATTGGATTATTTTACGGCTCAACCACCTGCTACACAGAAATGGCAGCAGAAAAAATTCGCGGCATAATTGGTGAAGACCTAGTTGATATCCATAACGTGAAAGAAACCCCTCTTTCATTGATGGCGGACTACGACCTTTTGTTGCTAGGGATTTCTACTTGGGATTTCGGTGAAATTCAAGAAGATTGGAATGAGCTGTGGGAAGACATCGCAACCACGCCAATGAAAGGCAAGGTTGTTGCTCTGTTTGGTCTAGGTGATCAAGAGGGCTACGGTGAATGGTTCTTAGATGCGATGGGACTATTGCATGATGAACTGAAAACCGCTGGCGCTGAATTTGTCGGCTTCTGGCCAAACGATGACAGCTACAAGTTTGAAGCATCTAAAGCGTTAACGGAAGACAAATCTCAGTTCGTTGGCTTAGCTCTGGATGAAGATTCACAGTACGAACTCAGCGACGAACGCATCGCAACTTGGGTTGAACAAGTACTCGTCGAGTACAGCGAAAAGCTTTAAGTTCAGTTTTCTTAAAGCTAAGCGTTAAGAATTAAGCGCGAGTTTCTAACCCTAAGCTGAAAAAACATGATCGATTAGATACAAAAAGGCCTCATCACTGCAAAGTAATGAGGCCTTTTCTATTCAACTTTATATTGAATACGGACTAACGATTTAATCTTAACGGAAGATTAAACCGTCTCTTCAGCCATCTCTTGCTCTGTTGCTTTACCAACAAAGAACATACAGATGATTGCTGCAGTCGTTGGCAATAACCAACCCATACCGAACTCAAATAGCGGAAGCATGTTAAGTGCAGATACATCGATACCCGCAACTTTAGCGCCATCAATAAGAGCAAACATCAGTGACACTAAAACAACCACACGGTAAGCCGCTTTTGGATTAGGGAAGCGGCTGCGCAAGAACGTCAGTGCTACCAATGCGATTGCTACTGGGTACAGTGCAAACAGTACTGGAACAGATAGAGAAATCAGCTGAGAAAGGCCAACGTTCGCAACGGTTGCACAAGCTACACCATTGATGATTACCCAAGTCTTGTAAGACAGAGGCGTTAGCGAGCTGAAATAATCAGAACATGCTGAAACAAGGCCGATTGCCGTTGTTAGACATGCTAGCAATACGATCACTGAAAGTACTAGCTGACCAGATGGGCCAAATAGTGATTGAACGTAAAGGCTTAGGATAGCACCGCCATTGTCAGCACCTGCAGCTACTGTTGCACTCGTTGCGCCTAAGAAGAACAAAGAGATGTAAACAAACGCTAGACCAGCTGCAGCAATACAACCTGCGCTGATTAAATACTTAGTCGTTGCCGCGCGATCAGTAATTCCTTTGCTGCGAATCGCATCAACAATCAGCATGCCGAACATCAAAGAAGCAAAAGTATCCATGGTGTTGTAACCTTCAAGGAAACCTTTGGTTAGTGGCTGAGTGATATATTCTCCGTGTGCCGCAAAAATGTCGCCTTGAGGGTTAACAAACACAGCAATCGCCAATACAACTAAACCAACGAATAGTACAGGTGTAAGCACCTTACCAATAACGTCGATTAGCTTACCTTGAGACCATGAGAAGAACATCGCTACAACAAAAAATGCAATCGAAAAGAACGTAAGTTGAGCTTGAGAGGCATCGATGAAGAACGGTTTCACCGCCATCTCATAAGCAACAAGACCGGTACGCGGTGCAGCAAATGCAGGACCAATGATAATAAAGATCAGCACAGCCATAATGGTAGCTGCTCGCTTAGGAAGATCTTTGGTTAGATGGCCCCAAGAGCCACCAGCCACAGCCACAGCAACGATAGTGATTAATGGCAGACCAACGGCGGTCAGCAAGAAACCAAACATCGCTGGAAGGAAATGGTCACCAGCTAATTGACCAGCAAGAGGTGGGAAGATGATGTTACCCGCACCTAAGAAAAACGCAAAAAGCATAAAGCCCAATGCCATTATATCTGTTAGTTTTAGACTCTGTTTCACAGATAATCCTTAATTATATTTATGAGTTTATGTTGTGCTTACATGAATGTTACAGCTCAAAGCTGCCAATCAATCTATAAAATAGTCGCGCATAATGACGAAACACTTGGCTAGCTGCAAGTCACCACAAAAAAACACCATATAAATTTGCATATGAGAACCAAAAGCAGTGGATTCCACTGGATACAGAAAAATAGACGCAATTATAAACTAACCACAATTCACAACAATAGCTTTCCAAACAGAACATTGATTCATACAACTAATTAACATTAGAGCTAATCACTTAAAAATTCTCGATAATCAGAACATTCATGAAAGACAAAACAATAGAAACCAAAAGCTTCAATTTTAAAAAATTCTCTATTTACGGTGGACAAAGCGGCATGCCCGTTAGCACCGATGGCGTACTACTTGGAGCGTGGATTAACCTTGCACCTAAATCATCGGTACTCGACATAGGGACAGGAACTGGCTTATTAGCCTTGATGACGGCACAACGCTATGAAGATGCCTCTATCTTTGCGATCGATATTGATCTGCACGCGATTGATGCGGCGACAATCAACATTGAGCAGTCGCAGTGGCAAGATCGCATCTCTCTTCATCATGGCAGTGTGTTAACGGCGGATTTTTCACAAAGATTTGATGCGATTATCTGTAACCCACCCTACTTCAACTCTGGTGAACAGGCGCAGCAAAGCCAAAGAGCAACGGCCAGACATACAGGAAGCTTGGATCACCTTCAGCTTGCCATGCGTTGTTTCGAACTTACCACAGAAAATGCAACCGCAAGCTTCATACTGCCGACTCCAGAAGGAGAAGGTTTCATCAAGCTTGCCCAGCAATGTGGTTGGTATCTAGCAAAACGCCTTGATGTGAAAACAACAAACAAAAAAACCGCTAGCCGAATTTTGTTTGAGTTATCTAAAGATCCTGCTTGCGAGCAAGATTTGCAGTGTGAATCGCTCACGATCCACAACAATAATGGTTATAGCGAGGCATTTATTGCCCTTACTAAAGATTTTTATCTCAAGATGTAGCAAATACCATGTGATCCTAATCACTAATGCTTCTATAATGTCCGACTACTCTTTTTTATCGTCTGCTTTTTGAGGCAGAAACATTTATTGCTTGTGGAGAAACAACAGTGATCAGAACCTTTGCAGAACTCGATCTAAACCAAGAGCTGCTTAAAGCAATTGACGAAATGGGCTACGAACGCCCAACACAGATACAAGCTGAAGCAATCCCACAAGCGTTAGATGGAAGAGACGTTTTGGCTTCTGCGCCAACAGGTACTGGTAAAACAGCATCATTTGTATTGCCAGCACTGCAATACCTACTGGATTTCCCACGTAAGAAATCTGGCCCTGCACGTATGCTTATCCTAACGCCAACGCGCGAGCTGGCAATGCAGATCACCGAACAAGCACGTGAACTTGCTAAATACACCAGCCTGAACATCTTCACGATCACGGGCGGTGTGATGTACCAAGAGCACGCAGATATCTTAAGTACAACTCAAGATATCGTAGTCGCAACACCTGGTCGTTTAATGGAATACATTGAAGGTGAGCGTTTCGATTGTCGTGCGATTGAATGGTTAGTTCTGGATGAAGCAGACCGCATGCTAGACATGGGCTTTGGTCCTGTCGTTGACCGTTTGTCAGCAGAGTGTCGCTGGCGTAAACAAACTTTACTGTTCTCAGCAACACTAGAAGGTAAAGGTATTGAGGGCTTCACTGAAGATCTACTTAAAAACCCAGCGGAGATCGATGCTAAATCATCGCTTCGTGAGCGTAAGAAGATCACTCAGTGGTATCACCGTGCCGATTCAGCTAAACACAAACTTGATATCCTAAAACATATCATCACTGAACAAGCTGAGCGCAGCATCATCTTCTTGAAAACTCGTGATCGCCTAGGTGATCTACGAGCTCAACTTGAAAGCGCGCAAATCCCATGTGCATGGATCCAAGGTGAAATGCCTCAAGATCGCCGTAACAATGCGATTGCTCGTTTTCGTGACGGTTCGGTAAACGTACTTCTCGCGACTGACGTTGCTGCACGTGGTATCGACCTTCCAGACGTAAGCCACGTAATCAACTACGACATGCCACGTACTGCTGATGTCTACCTGCACCGTATTGGCCGTACTGCTCGTGCTGGTAAAAAAGGTAACGCGGTTTCTATCATTGAAGCGCACGACCAGCTGATGATTGAGCGTGTAGCTCGTTACACTGAAGAACCGATCAAAGAGCGCTTTATCGAAGGTATGCGTCCAACACATAAGAAAGCGGCCGTGACTAAGAAGAAGAAACCGAAGAAAGAAGACAAGAAAGCGGTAGAGAAACAAAAAATCGCGAAGAAGAAAAAAATCGCGAAGAAAAAGAAAGCAGCAAAGAAGAAATAATCTAACTGCTTCAACGATTCCATAAAAAAGCCCCATGCAGTTCGCAGCATGGGGCTTTTCTTTGTCTGGCCTGTTATCTGGCTAAATAATTCGTCTCTAATTTTAATTACAGGCTAAAGCCGAGACTAACTCGTTAGCCAAGCCAAGGGCTGCTAGTTTTGCTCTTCACGCTTGAAAACAAGCTCTTTCGCATTCGACTCTTCTTCAACGAAATAGTAACCCGCCGTATCAAATTGAGTTAGCGCTTCTACCGAATCAATTTTGTTCTCGATAATGTAGCGAGCCATCATGCCGCGCGCTTTCTTCGCGTAGAAACTGATCACCTTGTATTGACCGTTCTTACAATCTTTAAATACTGGGGTAATCACTTGGCCGTCAAGGTTCTTTGGCTTCACGGCTTTAAAGTATTCGTTCGACGCTAGATTGATCAGCACATTATCACCCTGAGCATTCAACGCTTCATTGAGCTTGTCTGTGATGATGTTACCCCAGAACTGATACAAGTTAGTACCACGAGCATTCGCCAAGCGTGTCCCCATCTCTAGGCGGTATGGCTGCATCAAATCTAACGGCTTAAGCAAACCATATAACCCAGAAAGCATGCGCAGGTGGTTTTGTGCGTAGTCAAAATCTTCATCCGATAAAGTCTCAGCGTCTAGGCCAGTGTAGACATCGCCCTTAAAGGCTAGGATTGCTTGGCGTGCGTTGTCTTGGGTAAAAGTCTCGCTCCACTGCTCAAAGCGCGCTACGTTCAACCCTGCGATTTTATCGCTGACTTTCATCAGTGCAGAAACATCTACTGGCGTCAGCTTACGGCACTCTTCAATCAGCTCAGCAGAGTGTTCAACAAACTCAGGCTGACTAAAGCGTTCAGTCGCTAATGGTGATTCGTAATCAAGTGTTTTGGCTGGAGAAACGACAACTAACATAACTTTACCCTAATCGGTTATCTAACTGGATGCTGCTAGAGTATAGAAAAAACATCAACTTGTCTTTATGACTCTTCCTATTACTTCGATAGGGAGAATGAGCTTTGATAGACAGAATTAGGCAAATGACAGGCAAAGAAAAAGGCTAAGGTCGAAACCTTAGCCTTTCTAATCACTTTAGGATGAGCTGTTTATCGCTCCAACAAGATTACTTCTTGTTGTTGTCCCAAATACCGTCTTCCAGCTGAGACTTAAGCTCTGGGAAGTCATTCGAATCAAATGTTGGTACTTTACCTGCGTCTAGTTGACGGTTGTAGTCTTTCGCTAGCTTAATCACGATACCCGATAGCAGGATAATCGCCGCCAAGTTTACAATCGCCATTAGGCCCATCGATACGTCAGCCAGTGCCCATACTGTTGGCAATGTCGCTAGAGAACCGAACATAACCATACCCAGAACAACGATACGGAATAGCACTAGGCCTTTCTTGTTGTTGTGCTCAAGGAAGATAAGGTTCGTTTCAGCGTACGAGTAGTTTGCAATGATTGAAGTGAAAGCGAAGAAGAAAATCGCTACCGCTACAAAGATGCCGCCCCATTCGCCCACTTGTGCCGTTAGTGCACGTTGCGTGAGTTCGATACCCGTTACTTCACCATGTGGTACATACTCACCAGACATTAGGATGATTGCTACTGTTGCTGAACAGATAACAATTGTGTCCATGAATACGCCTAGCATTTGCACGTAACCTTGCGATGCTGGATGCGGTGGGTAAGGCGTAGCAGAAGCTGCTGCGTTTGGCGCAGAACCCATACCCGCTTCGTTCGAGAACAAACCACGTTTGATGCCGTTAATCATTGCTTGTGCGATCGCGTAACCTAGGCCACCCGCGGCTGCTTCTTGCAGACCAAAAGCACTCTTGAAGATAAGAGCCAGAACTTCAGGCACTTTCTCAATGTTCATTAGCATTACGTAGATAGCGATAGCTAAATAAGCCAGTGCCATGATTGGAACAATGATTTCTGCAGTACGAGCGATCTTACGGATACCACCGAAGATAACGAATGCAGAGATAATTACGATACCAACACCAACGTAGCCGCGCTCAAAGTCGAATGCCGTATTCATTGCGCTTGCAATTGCGTTTGCTTGAACCGCGTTGAATACTAGACCAAATGCGATGATTAGGAAGATAGAGAATAGAACCCCCATCCAACGCATACCTAGGCCTTTCTCCATGTAGTATGCAGGGCCACCACGGTAGTTACCGTCGTTATCACGCGTTTTGTATAGCTGTGCTAGAGTGCTTTCAGCAAATGATGTTGCCATACCTAGCATGGCGATTAGCCACATCCAGAAGATAGCACCAGGGCCACCGGCGGTTAGTGCTACAGCAACACCTGCCATGTTACCTGTACCGACACGAGCAGCAAGACTAGTACAAAGAGCTTGGAAAGAAGAGATACCAGCACTGTCTGCTTTACGGCTGTTTCTGAGAACAGAGAACATGTGGCCGAAATGGCGGAATTGAATGAAGCCTAGTCGTACAGTGAAGTAGATACCCACACCAACGAGTAAGTAAACTAAGATAGATCCCCAAAGGAGATCGTTCATCAAATTGATTAAGTCTGTCACGTGAACCTCGTAATTGAGTTTAAGCACTGATCTTGCTTCCGAGCCTTCCTCTAGATCACCTATGCCAGTGTCAATAGTTGTGTCGGCATTAGTTTTATATTTATTTGCTGCGATCTAGATTGTAAATGTCGCTTCATGCATCCATTTTACGTATCAGTGTATTTTTTGACGGGCGGATAATGCAGCGAGACGGCCTAAAAATCAATATGCAATAGAATTTATATTTAAATGACATTTCACTAATAACACACCTTTTGTTAACACAATTCTCAACAATTAAGCCCAATAAAAGTCACATTACCGGGACATAATATCAACAAAAATCAGTCCTCCAACAAAACAAGGACGCCATGTTATATAAATACCGTCAGCCTAGGCTTTACAAGGTATAGTGAAGATATGTGCATTTTTCTAGAACAATGAGATTCCCATACCGCGCAGCGCAGTGTGCAACTGAGTGCACCACTGTCAGAATGCTATCCCTTTCGCACAATGAATTAACATTCAATAACCACTAATTTAATCGTTTACTCATGTTTGTTTGCTCATTTTTTGTACACAAAAATCACCACAATGTGTGAGCATGCATAAAAAAATAGAACAAAAGCTTCATGGATTTGAAACAAATGAGAAACAAATCAAGGTTATTGTAGACTTAAATATGATATTTAATGGTTCGTAAGAACGAGTCCCACGGAAGGAGATATGGCTTATGGATAGCTTTCAATTTGATGAAATATCAGAACTAGAAATACCTCGTGCAACTCAAAAAACACGCTCCAAACCACTCAAGCGTAAATGGCGTGAAATCGAAGCAATCAACGACCGTAGACAGCTTGAAAAAGAGTTAAGAGAGATGAACCTAGGACTCGACTTCAGCCTCGACGATATAAAGCTTTAATCAGCACGACAATAGAATAAAAACTAAAAGGCACCTATAAAGGTGCTTTTTTATTCTATTTGTACCGTCCTAAATATGATTACTCGCCAATTCAAAGCATCGTTTTGAACGCCTATGACCGAAGATAAAGAGTCAACAAGTATCAAGCGACTAATACAGAAGACACCTCAACATAGAGGTGCTTCAAAACTCATATTAGCTGTACTGATAGACTAAACGCACTCTTGTTCATTTTGTCGTACACGAGCTGCAAGCTGGCGGTATTGATCAGCAATCGTCTCTCCAAAGACAGGGTCGTTTTCAGGTTGAAGCCATTGCGATTCAACCTCTTGCCAATCTTTCACAGTAAATTCCTCAATAATCATTGGCAATACATGCTTCTCTTCATATTCCATGTGCTTTCTCTGCGCCTTTACAAAAGCTTCAAGCTGTTCAATAAACACTTGCTGAGGAACTACCGCATCTTGGAGGATCATATCGACTAACCCCAAAAAGTCGGCGGTTTTTTCCGAAAGCAATTGATGCTCTAGCTCCAAGTCTTCAATCACTTGGTCACTTCCATATTGCTTAAGGTAATACCGATAAATGACATCTTCTTTAGGATGATGCACCTTTTCCGAATGATTCATCAAATAATGAACCACCTCAGCGATCAGGCTGTAGTTTATTTCACGCTCTTGTTTTAGACACTCTAACTTATTATTGAGAATCGCGAGCAAACGAGCCATATAGCCATGCTCTCGTCTTATCCTTTCAATCATCATAGTATTGCACTCCATTACACCTACTATTTACAAGTGTATACGAAGATGCTTATTTATGGTTTGACCCTGCTCAGAAAACCATCAATCTATAATTCTGTTGGTAGCCGCCAATCGATAGGTTGTTGATCAATAGAAGAAAGCAGCTTATTAGTTGTTGAGAAATGCTGACAACCGAAGAAACCACGACGTGCGGATAATGGCGATGGGTGAGGTGCAACCAACACATGATGTTTTTTGGCATCAATCACTTGGCCTTTCTTTTGAGCATGCGCTCCCCAAAGCAAGAAGATGATAGGTTCAGAACGCTGATTCAACTCAGCGATGATCGCATCAGTAAAGCTCTCCCAACCACACTTTGCATGTGAGTGTGCTTTCGCCTCTTCTACCGTTAGGACTGTATTCAACATTAACACCCCTTGCGATGCCCAAGATTCAAGAAAACCATGACTAGGAGCCTCAAAACCCTTTATATCTTGTGCAAGCTCTTTGTACATATTACGTAGCGAAGGTGGAATTTTTACACCTGGCAGTACAGAAAAAGCTAAGCCATGCGCTTGATTGGCACCGTGATAAGGGTCTTGACCTAAGATAACCACTCGCACCGACTCAAAAGGTGTCATATCAAAGGCACTGAACACCTGATCTTGTGGAGGGTAGACAGTTTTCCCACTATTACGTTGCTGTTCGACAAAAGTGAGAACATTTTGGAAATACTCTTTCTCACGTTCATCATTAATGATGGATTCCCATGTCTTTGGTGCGCTCATCGTATTACTTCCCAATCATCAAGGTTTCTAGAGGTTGCCGACCTTTCGCTACACAAAAAAATAGCTGTATCGGCTAACTATCCTAAATAAGGATCTAGTTATACCTCATACAGCTATCAATAAACATGATGTGTAGGGTTCACTTGTTGATGAATCATAATAATCAGTTCAAGTTGTGTTTATCTCTATTAACCACTTTTCTGCTGTGTACGATGATGACCATGGTTATGTACATGACGGTTTGGTGTCGGTAAACGACTTGCGACAGAAACAGTTTGAGTTTGGGCTATTGAATACATAAAAGCACCTCCTATAAGACTTCGTGAACTACATATTCACTTTAAGACTATGAAAGAAAGGTGCCAATTATTAGAAATAGAAGGAAATTAATTTCCGCCTCTATATATTACATTTCTTCACTCATAGCCGTTGCTGAGTGATGAAACATTCTAAGTTGTTGAATTTCCTCATTCCATATTGTTGAATCAATGGTTTCCAAGATAAGAGGGATACCATTAAAACGAGAATCCGAGGCAATATATTCAAAACAGTCCCAGCCAATCTCACCTTTTCCTAAAGAATGATGTCTATCTACTCGGCTTGCGAACTCAGCTTTTGAATCATTGATGTGCATTGCTCTTAGATAGTGCATGCCCACGATACGGTCGAACTCAGCAAAAGTATGCTCACACGCTTCTTTTGTTCTTAGGTCATAACCGGCAGTAAAGGTATGGCAAGTATCTAAACACACACCGACGCGTGACTTATCGTCTACTTGATCGATGATCTCTGCTAGGTGCTCAAACTTCCAACCAAGATTAGAGCCTTGCCCAGACGTATTCTCGATCACCGCAATCACATCAGGCACCGCTTGGTGAGCCAAATTAATCGACTCAGCGATCTTGGCCAAGCATTCGGTTTCAGAGATCTTCTTTAAATGACTCCCTGGATGAAAATTCAAAAGCGTTAAACCAAGTTGATTACAACGCTCCATTTCATCGATAAAAGCCGCACGTGACTTTTCTAGCTTCTCTTCTTCTGGTGCCCCTAAGTTAATAAGGTAAGAATCATGAGGAAGAATATGTTCAGCAGTAAAGCCTAACATTTTGCAGTTGGCTTTAAAGGCGCTGATGGTTTTGGCTTCTAGCGGCTTTGCCGCCCATTGTCTCTGGTTCTTAGTAAACAATGCAAAAGCATTGGCGCCAATCTCACGAGCGCGCATTGGCGCTTGATCAACACCGCCCGCTGCAGACACATGAGCACCAATAAACTTGATATTTGTTTGAGGCTTTGAGGCTGAATTATTGTTTGTCATTAAATCACTTTACACTTTCAGAATGCTTAATAAATAAAGGGTCGTATCAGTTGTAGTTCAATAAAAACACAACAAATGTAGTAAAATTACTACACATATAAC
>NZ_JAKMZC010000022.1:0-67254 GCF_029890535.1 Vibrio sp. S/42/10
TTTTGCTAAGTAGAGAGATGACGTGCCATCTAAGTATTGCCTAGCAATGATACATTTTAGCTCTCGGCTATATTTGGACATAAAAAGACCCCCAATAATTGGTGTCCAACTATTGGGGGTCAGTTCAAGACATTTGTCCTGTTAGGGCTTTTTTGATGCACGACCTTCTAACCAACAACTCGTGAGTTATCTATATCATTTGTATGTCGCTTCAATTCATCAAGCTCACATGCTTCTAAACGCTTAGATGCTCCTTAAAGAATGTTAAGCTACGACTCCAAGCCAGTTCGGCCTCTTGTTCGGCATAACGCCCTGTCGAATCGTTATGAAAGCCATGGTTCACACCTTCGTAAACGTAAGCGGTGTAATCAACTTCATTCAGTTTTAGACGTTTCTCATAATCCGGCCATGTACTGTTTACTCTCTTGTCTAACTCAGCAAACTGAAGCATCAGCGGGCCTTTCACTCTTTCGCGAATTTCATCAGCCGCAGGTGTACCATAGAAAGGCACTCCAGCATTGAGCTTTTCAGGTATCGTAGCAGCAAGCATGTTTACCACATAACCACCATAACAGAAGCCAACCGCACCAAGTTTCCCATTGCTGAGTTCATGATCTTTCAAGAACAGCGCAGCTGCTATGAAGTCCTCTTCAAGCTTAGACTTGTCCATTCCTTTCTGCATGCTTCTCCCTTCATCATCGTTTCCTGGGTAACCACCGATAGGGAATAAAGCGTCAGGTGCAAACGCAATGAAACCTTGCGCAGCTAAGCGCCTCGCAACATCTTTGATGTACGGGTTTAGACCTCTGTTCTCATGCACCACAAGAACAACGGGAGCCGTACCTTGAAGATCTTTAGGTACAACCAAATAACCTTGGCACTCTCCATGCCCCTTGGGAGACGAAAACTGAGCGTAGCTCGCCGTTATAGAAGGATCGTTAAATGAAACTTGCTCGGCGAGTGCGTAATTAGGAATCAAAGCACTGGTTAATGTGGACATAGTAAAACCAAGTACAGCAAGGCCACCAAGCCTACGCATAAATTCTCTTCTGTCGATTACCCCATGAGCATATTCGTCATACCAATCAAAAGCTTCCTGGGGGATAGGTCTTTGATCTTGTCCTAAATTCGCGTTTTTAACTCGTTTTTCCATTGTCATTCCCTTGTTCAAAAATAAAAAGTCACAGATTTATGATTATAGACTGTGACAATTAGTTCAATTTACATTCTCATCAAACGAAACGTCTTCTATGAAAGATCATATATTTAATAAACAAAATAAATACTTAGTGATAGTCTAGTCACAATTCCGTTACAAAATAACCAGAAGGAACGAAATTATAATGCAACTCGATTGGTCTTTGCTTTTGGATTTGCTCATCTTATTTACAGCAGGTGTTAGCGGTGGTGTACTTAACTCCATCGCTGGTGGCGGCAGTTTCATCACATTTCCAGCTCTGTTATTCGCTGGTGTCCCTCCGATAGCCGCTAATGCGACCAACACTTTTGCCTCATGTGCGGGCTACATCAGTGGTGCATATGCACTTAGACACGAGATTAAATCAGGTACTAAGCAGCTCAAGATCGTCATCACTTTGTGTGTAGTTGGTGGGGGTATCGGTGCGTTTTTATTGCTACACACACCAGAAGCATTGTTTACTCAATCCGTTCCTTGGTTACTGCTTTTTGCAGCACTTCTTTTTACTTTCGGTGGAACACTAAATCAATGGCTTAAGAAACTCACAGCTAAACACAAACACGCCAACAGCGCTGGAGCATTATTTTCTGCTTTGATGTTACTTATCGTGTGTGTTTATGGTGGTTATTTTAATGCAGGATTAGGCATTGTGACATTGAGTTACTTGGCACTGGCTGGATATACCAATATCAATGTGATGAATGGCATCAAACTGTTGGTGTCGGCATGCGCGTCACTCGCGGCAATCGTGTTCTTTATCGTGAATGGTTCGATTGATTGGCCATCAGGCATAGCTGTATTATTTGGGACATTGGTCGGTGGTTACTATTCAGCTAAAATCTCTCGTCGTATCCCACAACAGTATGTCCGTACTACTGTGATCATCGCTAGCTTTTTGATCACCGCTTACTTCTTCTATGCTAACTAGGTTTTATATCAACTAGCTTTTATTCAAACTACTTCGTACAGTAATCACGCCTTTCGTTAGCAAAACACAACGTAAACCGTTAAGCATGAAGAAGTGACAAATCCCCTCAATTGGTTATTTTACGCCCTATAAAATAGCCAAGCTAAAATGTGTGAGGCGAGTTTGTCAATTAGTAAATTTGATAACAATTTAGACTGTTTTTTAGCCTTTATTCCAATAGACATGGGATAATTCTCCTGTCGAAAGTGAGACTTCATTAGGAGGCGTTATGAACATTAAACTCGGTCATGTCATGTCATCAAGTCGACTCATTTGCTTTGTCGCTTTTCTTGCTGCCACATTCGCGTGGATCCTAAAGATGCCCGCTCTGTTTTCTGTGTCAGCGCTATTCTTACTGATCAGCGCCATTGTCTATGTCGTTGACCTTTGGAAGAATCAAAGAAAGCACCGCGAAGCTTAAGGCTCAAGAACAATAAGCTTTAGACGGATTTAATAGTTATACGTATAAAAAAGGAGCGCTTAGGCTCCTTTTGTGTTTTTCGCTTGTCTAATTATACGCTTTATCTAACGGCGGCTAACAATGCCATTTTTTAAAGACGGCTCTTGCTAACGGCGAAAGTTACGACCGTTACCGCCTCGGCGTTCTTTAAATGCAGATGCAGCTTTAGCTTGAGAAGCGTGGATAGACTCAACCGTCAACTCCATTGGTTCACGAGGTTCTAACCCGTGACGGAACGTGCGTGAGCGTGGTGGCATCTGATACTCAATATCTGAAGCTTTAGGCATACGCTTAAAACGGTAAAGGTAGAAGTTTTCAACCTTCTCACGAGCCCATTCTGTCTTCTTCAGGTATTTAACCGCACTTGCTACCGTTGGTTTAGTATTAAAGCAGTTCATGCGCATTGCTGCATCCAAAATTTCCCAACCATAGTGATCGACTAACTCAGTAATCATGGTTTCAAGCTTTAAGCCATGTAGAGGGTTGTTTTGTTGCAGTTCGATTCTTTCTTCTTCAGTCATAACATTACCTTTTTCAAGGCAGCTCACGGCCTTGAATATACTCTAGAACACCGTCATCACTGACCGCTTCTAGCTCAATCATTTGGGCATTATTTCCATTGCCCTTGTTTATGTCTTTATGATGGCATAAAGCATGTGCGTTATCCTATTTATCTTTTCATTTAATTTTAAAATGGTTATTTAACGTCCAGATCATCATTAACAGCACTTTAGTTAAGCAATAGCGCATACGCTATTAACTGGCAGACGTATTCGATGCGTTAATGAGTAAAAGAGCCTATAAACACGCTTGGTCACTGAATGAGGTGATGGCCTATATAGAAGCAAACACTGGTTGAATGTTTGACCCAGAGTGGGTTGAAGCGCCTAAACAAAACCTAGACAGCTTTATGTCCATTCGAGATCAATACAACGACGATGTACAACCACATATCATGACCGCCTAAGCGATAATTAGTTGTGTGTTTGAAGTGACCATCTAAAAATACGCAAACCAACAAAAAAGGATGCCACTGAGGCATCCTTTTGTTTTCTAGTTTGCAGCTGAAAGAACAAATTTGTTCTCTACTGATTCTAACTAACGATTATACGTCGTAAGTTGTAGAAGCAGTGTCGCCGCCTGTACCAGTCCAGTTTGTGTGGAAGAATTCACCACGTGGACGGTCAGTACGCTCGTAAGTGTGAGCACCGAAGTAGTCACGTTGAGCTTGTAGAAGGTTCGCTGGAAGACGAGCTGTTGTGTAGCCGTCTAGGAACGTTAGTGCAGAAGTCATACATGGCATTGGGATGCCTGATTCCATAGACTTAGCTGCAACTTTACGCCAAGCGCCCATGCAGTTGTCTAGGATGCCTTTGAAGTATGCATCTGAACCTAGGAATGCGATCTCTGGGTTCGCTTCATAAGCATCACGAATGTTGCCTAGGAATGCAGAACGGATGATACAACCGCCACGCCACATAAGTGCAACGTTACCGTAGTTTAAATCCCAGCCGTTTTCGTTCGACGCTTCACGCATTAGCATGAAACCTTGAGCGTAAGAGATGATCTTAGAAGCCAGTAGAGCCTGACGGATTGCATCAACCCACTCTTGCTTATCGCCTTCAACTGGAGCAACTGTCTTGCCGAACAGTTTCTCAGCTTCAACACGTTGATCTTTAAGTGCAGATAGGCAACGAGAGAATACAGACTCAGTGATTAGAGTCAGTGGGATACCCATGTCTAGTGCATTGATGCCTGTCCATTTGCCCGTACCTTTTTGGCCAGCAGTGTCTAGGATCTTCTCAACTAGTGCTTCACCGTCTTCATCTTTGTAGCCAAGGATGTCAGCAGTGATTTCTACTAGGTAGCTATCTAGCTCAGTTTTGTTCCAGTCAGCAAATACAGCCTGCATTTCGTCGTGGTTCATACCTAGGCCATCTTTCATGAACTGGTATGCTTCAGTGATAAGCTGCATGTCACCGTATTCGATGCCATTGTGAACCATCTTAACGAAGTGACCAGCACCGTCGTTACCAACCCAATCACAGCAAGGCTCACCTGCGTCAGTTTTCGCAGAGATACCTTGGAAGATAGGCTTAACCGCTTCCCAAGCTTCAGGAGAACCGCCTGGCATGATAGAAGGACCGAAACGAGCGCCTTCTTCACCACCAGAAACACCCGTACCGATGAAGTGGATGCCTTTCTCGCGAAGAGCAGCAACACGACGGTTAGTGTCTGGGAAGTTAGTGTTACCACCATCAATGATGATGTCGCCTTTGTCTAGAAGTGGTACAAGCTTGTCGATGAACGTGTCTACAACGTCACCAGCACGAACCATAAGCATCACTTTACGTGGCGCTTCTAGCTTCTCAACTAGCTCTTCTAGAGAGTATGCACCAACAATGTTAGTACCTTTAGCTGGGCCTTCTAGGAACTCGTCTACTTTCGCAGCAGTACGGTTGTGAGCCACAACTTTGAAGCCGTGGTCGTTCATGTTTAGGATAAGGTTCTGACCCATTACTGCTAGGCCAATTACACCGATATCACCTTTCATTATTTATATCTCCTTGCGGCTATTCGCACTTATGCGATAGCACTTGCTGCATTTGAATCTAGGAACCACTCTGTTTCGCCAGTTTTAGACTGGATTTTCGCTGCCGGGTAAGGCAGTTCTGAAGCAGGAGTTGTATGAATTTCTTTAACGATCTCGACTTTACCTGCGCCAAGCACTAGGTAGCTGATTCGTTTTGCTGCTTCTAAAACTTTCGCTGTTTTAGAAATACGGATCTGACCCGACTCTGGGTGAGAAGCTAATACAGATAGGTTCTCATCTTGGTAGTCAGTTACACCCGGGAATAATGAAGCTGTGTGGCCGTCTGCGCCAACACCTAGCAGAATCCAATCGAATACAGGCGTGCCGTTTTCAGTTGGAATCACGTCTGCCATCTCTTTTGCGAAACGCTCAGCTTCTGCTTTAGGCTCATCTTCACCACGGATGCGGTGGATGTTCTCTGCCGGAACGTTCACGTTTGAGAAAAGCAGCGCATTCGCTTCGCCGAAGTTGCTTTCAGCGTCATCTGGTGCCACGCAACGTTCGTCGCCCCACCAAAAATGAAGGTTATTCCATTGAATGCCTTCTGCGTACGGTGCTTCAGCTAAAAGCTTGAAAAGCATTTTTGGCGTGCTGCCACCCGACAGTGAAATGTGAACAGGTTTACCCAGCTCGCTGTAAGCTTTCATTTCGTTTGCTAGGTTTTCAACGACCAGTTCAGGCGTTGCAAAGATCTTGTGATTGATCATAGTTCGCAGTAATCCGTGTCTGTTAAGTTCTTGCATGGGAAGCGCCATGCGCGGCCATCACGTTGCAGAAGCTCATCGGCTTCTTGTGGGCCCCAAGTACCACAAGCATAGCCAAACAGTGCTTGAGGGTCTTGCTTGAAGTCTAAGATTGGTTGAACGTACTTCCAACATGCTTCTACTGCATCGGTACGTGCGAACAGAGTCGCATCACCGTTCAGTGCATCAAGAAGAAGACGCTCATAAGCTGTTAGCATCTGAGTTTCAGGCAAGTCAGAGTAAGAGAAGTTCATTTTCACTTCTTTAGCTTTGAAGCCTGCACCTGGCTCTTTCAAACCAAAGCTCATTTGAATACCTTCATCCGGTTGAATACGGATAATCAGCTTATTCTCTGGTGCATCTTGACCAAATACTGGGTGTGGTGTGTTCTTAAAGTGAATCACGATTTCAGTCACACGTGTCGGCAAGCGTTTACCAGTACGTACGTAGAAAGGAACACCATTCCAACGCCAGTTGTTGATGTGTGCTTTAAGACCAATGTACGTCTCAGTACGAGAGTCATCCGCAACACCCGGCTCTTCACGGTAACCAAGCAACTGCTGGCCGCGAACGTCTGACGCTGTGTATTGACCTAGCACTAAATCTTTACGCAGGTCGTCTTCTTCTAGCGGTTTGAGACACTGAAGAACTTTAACCACTTCGTCACGAATAGAATCAGCATTAATTTGAGCTGGTGGCTCCATACCAACCATTGCTAGCACTTGTAGCAGGTGGTTTTGGAACATGTCACGAACTGCGCCAGAACCGTCGTAGTATCCGCCACGCTCTTCAACGCCAAGGAACTCAGCACCTGTGATTTCAACGTATTCAATAAAGTTACGGTTCCACAGTGGTTCAAACATCGCGTTTGAGAAACGAAGCACTAGAAGGTTTTGTACCGTCTCTTTACCAAGGTAATGGTCGATACGGTAGATCTGGTGTTCTTGGAAGTGATGATGGATCTCTTCATCCAATGCTTGAGCTGATGCTAAGTCGTAACCAAATGGTTTCTCGATGATCAGGCGACGCCAGCCGTTCTTTTCATCGTTCAGGCCATGCGCAGCAAGGTTTGCTGGAATCACACCGTACAGGCTTGGTGGGGTTGCCAAGTAGAACAATGTGTTATGGTTTTCGAATTGGTAGTCTTGCTCAAGCTTGTCTAGACGTTGTGCTAAACGAGCGTAGTCGTCTACATCTGAAGTGTTGATCGCTTGGTAATGCAGATGTTCAATAAATGCATTCAGCGTCTCTGGCTCAGTTTTTTCCATTTCCTGAAGAGACTTCTTCAGCTTCTCACGGTAAGACTCATCGCTGTACTCAGTACGGCTCACTCCAAGAATCGCAAAGGATTCTGGTAGTTGATTGCTAGCATACAGGTGGTACAAAGCAGGAATTAACTTACGGTAAGTCAGATCTCCCGACGCACCAAAAATAACGATGCTGCTGTTTTCAGGTATTACCATCATCTTTCCTATAAAAACAAGGTTTTTAGTATTCGCCAAAGGTATCAGCGACATACGAAAATTGATAATAGGTCTTAACTATTACATCAATAGCGAGAGCCTATTACACTTGAGAATGCGTTTGGTAAACGAGGGTGAATGCTATCACCTCTATTCGGGTCAGTATTGTCTATGAGTATTTGATTTACATCAACCACTGTGAAGGCAATCGATTAAATATTGACTCATTTCGAACGAATTCTATTCAACACCCGGGCTCACAAAGCCTGAGATAGCCGTAAATCGGCATTCTCAAACATTGTAGTCAAGAAAGAACGGTATCTGGTCGGTGGAGTGAATAATAGGAAATGGAGAGAAAGGCAAAACCAGCCTATTCAACTGGCTTTATATTTATTTGACAGCATCGCGTTTGTCTTTGTGACTTGTTGTCGCTAAATCTATCTTCTAGCTTTGTTGTAGCAGCGTTCTGGGCGGCCTACTGACCCGTAATTTAAGTCAGCCACTAACTCGCCAGTCGTGATTAGAAATTCCAAATATCGTCGAGCAGTGGTTCGACTCGCTCCAATCCGTTCACCGGCCTCGTCAGCAGTGATGTTAACAGAATCAGTTTGTTGGAAAATTGCTCTAATCTTATCCAATGTAACACCATCAATACCCTTGGGTAGGGTTGATACTTTTCCTGAGTCCGCTTTGGCATTAGCTTGCAACATCTTATCCACCAAACCTTGGTTAAGATCCGATACACTTTCAAACTCTTGCTGTTGTGATTGGTACTTTTTCAGCGCGGCTTCTAAGCGAGGAAACATCACTGGCTTAAGCAGATAGTCAACCACTCCGCCGCGCATTGCTTGTTGCAATGTATCGACGTCACGAGCGGCTGTAATTAAGATCACATCACAACCTTGGTTGCTGCCACGCACGTAATTTAGAATATCGAGCCCGCACCCATCAGGTAAATACACATCCAGAAGCACTAGATCGGGCTTTAAAATATCCAATTGCATTAACGCTTCAGGTTGTGTGGTCGCTATACCGATCACATCAAAGCCCCCCATCTGTTCTAAATAACGATGGTGCAACTCTGCAATCGCAATATCATCTTCAATGACCATGACTCTCGTGATTGCCTTCATTTATGTTCTTCCTTTAACCATTGTATTCCTGTCACGTTGCTCTTCACTCGATCGCTTCATACTCAATTATTATTGTTCTTCTTTCGGCAAATACACCGTCATGCGTGACCCAAAATCGGGATTATCAATCATTTCTAGCAGCCCTTGATAGCGGTCAGCAAGCTGCTTAATAAGATACAAACCGACACCTCGGTTCTGCTTGGCTTTGCTTGATACACCTTTTTCGGTTAGTGCATCAGTCGCCAAATGCTTTGGCAAACCACATCCTTTATCTTCTACTTCAACAATGATTTCATTACCAAAATCACTGATCGATACAACGATTACTCGGCGAACTGGTGTTATTTGCCCTTCTTGTTTAATCGCCATCATGGTGGCATCAAAAGCGTTATCAATGAGGTTACCGAGAATAGTGACAACGTCATCGGCGTTTAGTCGACTTGGTAGCGCTTCTAATCTTGAGCCTTCTTCAACTTTCAACTCCAGGCCAATCTCACGCGCTCGCTCAGTTTTACCTAACAACATGCCGGCAATCAGCGGATCCTTCACCGTTTCTCTTAAGAACTCGATGAGGCTTTGATAGTGCGCCGTTTCTTGACCAATCAATTGCTGAACCGATTCCAACTCTCCCATCTGAATCAAGCCACTGATCGTGTTGAGCTTGTTCTGATGTTCGTGTGTTTGAGAACGCAATAGGTCGGCGTACTCTTTGGTTTGAGACAATTGGTCTGTTAAGTCATTAATTTCATCCCTTAAACGGAAACTAGAAACCGCTCCAACCACTTCACCAGCAACAACAATCGGACTTCGGTTTGCAATAATTCGCTTATTATTGAGGTACAGCTCGACATCATGGTCCGTGTCGCCGGTTGATAACAGGTGTTCTAAGTCACTGCCCGCCAACACATCAGAAAGGCGCTGTTGATTGAGTGCTGAGTCCCTATCTATAGACAAAATATCGCAGGCACTTTTGTTTATTGAACGTAAAATACCGTTCTTATCGATACTTAAGATGCCCTCTTTCACTGTACTCATGGTCACATCAAGTTCAACGTACAATCGACCAATTTCTTCAGGTTCAAACCCCAAAATAGAACGTTGAAAACGACGAGATACGTAGCTTGAGATCACAGCATTAACTGCAACCACCAGCAACGCCATTACAATCAAAAAGGCCAAGTAAGGTTCAATTCGATCTTGCAAAGAATCCAATAGATAACCAACTGAAACCACACCTATGACCGCGCCTTGCTGATCCTTAACCGCCGACTTACCACGAACAGAAAAACCAAGCGAACCTTTAGCCGTCGAGACATAAGATTCACCTAGTGCGAGCGCCCTTTGATTGTCGCCACCGCGCATTGGTTTACCGAGCCTGTCGTCATAAGGATGAACCAAGCGAATGCCTTTTTCGTCGCCTACAACAATAAAGGCCGCGCCAATAAGTTGGGTAAGGTTTCGAAATTTAACTTGGGTTTCTTGAGACAGAGAATAAGGAGCGCCATCAGGAGCTAAAGACTGTTTATCTTGGAGAATACTGGCGACAAGTGGCGATTCAGACAGAAATTCAGCAACACCGAGTGCTTTCAAACCCATCTCTTGTTCTTGAGATTGTTTGATATACGAAAAACCCGCAGCTGAAAGTATCAACAGTTCAACGAGGCCAGTGACCGTCATGATAATCAGCAACCTTTTTCTGAAGCTGATACTACTCCATTTCATATAAAATCGTCCCTAATGCTAACGATTAATGTTAACACCAAGTTAATCAAATGACCTTTTCACCTATACGAATTTGTGACTGTTACTCAACTAAATAATTGACCCGATTATTAATTGATATTACTTTACGTTATACCGCTCAAAAAACTGCTCATTTTTAGAACTGATTAGCTTAAAAAGGCAAATAAACGAATAAATATTGAGCTAGATCACTAAGGTTTTAGGTGTTTTTTAGGTTGTTCAAAACAAATACAATTATAATAGTTGCATATGAAGAAATTTATTGTTGCCAAGCTATCCGTCGCCTTTTAAAGACTGCTATCTCAATCGAAATTCGGTTAACAAAAGAGCAACAATTATTTACTCACTGGACGTGCAAATAATAATAAGTTGCTTGCTCGCCTCGACGTATGCTGAACGAACTGGATCATCTATAGATATCTAAACATATAGAGACTTAAGCATACAGCTGACTGGCATGACAACACAGGGAGCTGATAAAAATCAGTTGACCACGATTAAGCACTGGTAAGCAGGGTGTGTCGCCCAGTAGCACTGTCCAACAGACATAGGATAAAAAACATAACGTATAAACATTGTTGAAAAGGAAACCAGACAATGAAACGCGATAATTTTGGAATTTGCCTGACTAAGGCGATGCTGTTTAATAACTTACAATCTACTTTTACTCATGTAAGAGCCTATGAGAAAGACGAGACATCCCCACTCGACTTAAAAGTGTTGTTAGCTTTCCCGCAAATGTCAGGCAGAGATTTACTGCAAACTATGCAAGGTTCAAGACAACTAGTGTGGCGTGCCGACCACCATTGTCCAAGCTTTAAATAGACCGCTTCATTTTGTAACAAATACCTCTATACTGAATGTAAAGAGCACGCTTTGCCGTGCTCTTTTCGTATTATTTGTCTCTGGGACCATACACTTAACCTTATCCACACCAAGTTAACGAATGGTATTAATTTTTGCTGATGTGCTAATGTGAAACTATCTGTGTATATTTGTCTCTCTATAGCGGTAGCTGTCTCTCTATAATGATTCGCTTCTAATTTCTAAGAGCTCGTGATTTAGTCGGCGTTTTCGGTTTATAGAAAGAATCTGTTTATAAAAAGAACGTGTATATATAGCGACAATCTGTTCAAGACAAATGATGATCGCCCTGTTAATATTAGAGTTAATACTCTAAATTGGTAAATGAGTTCAGATGACTAAACCGAAATTCCGATGCCTTGCAATTGCCAGTATTCTTATCGGTACTATCAGTTCGCCAAGCTACGCAGCCCCACTCTCTTTTACTGAAGCGTGGCAAATACTCCAAGAGAACAACAACTCTCTTGCCGCTCAACAAGCCAATGTTGAGCGTTATCAGCACCTTCAAAACTCAACGAGTAGCCTCAACTTGCCTTCTATCACCTTAGGGGCTAACTACACGCACCTCGATAGTGACGTAACCATCAATGGCGAACAGTTTGCCGATAGCTTGAGTGGCGTACCAGCAGGTTTGTCTGGCATTGGAGCCGCGCTTCCTGGGTTAACTTCAGCTCTCGGTGGCATCACCTCTACTATTACCGAGCAAGACATCTTTAGTTCTTCCATTCGTGCGGTTTGGCCTATTTTTACTGGTGGGCGAATTACCGCTGCGCAAAATGCCGCAGAAGGTAAAAGCGAAGAGGCTCAAAGCCAACTGTTGATGGAAAAGCAGGCTCGTTACGAAGACTTAAGCAAATACTACTTCTCGGTGATCTTAGCGGAAGACGTCGTCAAAACGCGTCAAGCCGTTGAAGCTGGCTTAACTCAGCATCGTGATTTCGCCATCAAACTTGAACAACAAGGACAAATCGCACGAGTAGAACGCTTGCAGGCGGATGCTTCACTAGACAAAGCGGTTGTCGAGCGGACTAAAGCTCAAAACGATCTTAAAATTGCTCAATTAGCGTTAACTCAAATACTTGGCCAAAGCCAAAGTGTTGAACCTTCAGAGCAACTGTTTATCAATAAGAACCTCCCTCATATGGATGTGTTCATTGATCAAACACTCATGACCTACCCTGGCCTTAAGATCCTTGATGCAAAAGAGAAACAAGCAAGCAGCTTAATCAAAGCAGAAAAAGGTAAATACTACCCAGAAGTTTATCTTTACGGTGATTACAGCCTTTATGAAGACGATTCTCTCGCGAGTGAAATGAAACCTGATTGGTTAGTTGGCATTGGTGTCAATGTACCGCTGATTGATACCTCTGGCCGTTCAGATAAAGTCGCAGCAGCTCACAGTGCTGTTTCTCAGGTTCAATTCCTTAAATCACAAGCTAAACAAGACTTAACCGTGTTAGTACAAAAAACCTATCTGGAAGCAAACCAAGCAATTGAAGAGGTTCAAGGCCTCAACTCTAGCTTGTCGTTAGCGCAAGAAAACCTATCGCTCCGTAAAAAGGCATTCACTCAAGGGCTTTCTAACTCATTAGAAGTGGTTGATGCTGAGTTATACCTTGCCAGCATTAAAACACAGCAATCTGCTGCGAGATTCAAATATCTCATCTCTCTTAATAAGCTGTTGGCGCTAACCAGCGAAATGAATGCTTACTCAAGTTACTTAACGTCTTCTGTTTCGTCTGATTTCGATTCAAGAACAGACACCGATAGCCAGTCAAAAGGATAATTCATGAAACCTATTAAGCCCCTTCTTCTATCTTTAGTTAGTATCGGCGTCATTGGCTGGGTCGGATACAGTTTTTATCAAGCTTATCAACCTCAGCCTGTTAAGCTTCAAGGCCAAATCGATGCGCAGCAATACAGTATCTCATCGAAAGTACCTGGCAGAATTGATGAAATATTCGTGCGTAAAGGTGACTCAGTTGAAAAAGGCGAATTGATCTTTTCTCTTCTTAGCCCTGAGATTGACGCGAAGCTAGAGCAAGCAAAAGCCGGTCAGAAAGCCGCTGGTGCATTAGCACAAGAAGCAGAGAATGGCGCGCGTACTCAACAGATCCAAGCAGCCAAAGATCAATGGCTGAAAGCCAAGGCTGCAGCTGATCTGATGGACAAAACGTACCAACGTGTAAACAGCCTTTACAACGATGGCGTTGTCGCAGAACAAAAACGTGATGAAGCCAAAACACAATGGCAAGCCGCAAAATACACTGAAAGTGCCGCATTCCAAATGTACAAATTAGCGCAAGAAGGTGTTCGTGACGAGACTAAGGTGGCTGCTGCTCAAAAAGCATTAATGGCGGCGGGTGCAGTAGCAGAAGTTGAAGCGTACGCAAAAGACACACAGATCCACAGTTGGTTTAATGGTGAAGTATCTCAAGTTCTATTGAGCAGCGGTGAGCTAGCACCACAAGGTTTCCCTGTTGTGACTGTTATCGACACCAACGATGCATGGGCAGTACTCAATGTGCGTGAAGATATGCTTAAGCATTTCGAGAAAGGCAGCCAGTTTGAGGCATACCTACCGGCTTTGGATAAGTCACTAACTTTCCAAGTCACACACATCGCCGTAATGGGTGATTTCGCGACTTGGCGTTCAACAGACGCAGCACAAGGTTTCGACTTACGAACTTTTGAAGTAGAAGCGCAACCTGTCGATACCGGCGAGACACTACGAATGGGTATGAGCCTTGTGGTTGAGCTTTAGGTGACCTATGTCTGCTAACTTCCGATCTACAGGCTCGCAATCAACTGAGCATCACAAAGTGACGAGCCCATTACTAAGGCAATGGGCTATTGTTCGTAAAGATAAATGGTTGTTGTCTTACCTAACTTGGATTCCTTTACTTCTTGCTGCAAGCATTTGGCTTATATTTGCACAAGGTATCGCTCGTGATTTACCGGTGGCTGTTGTTGATCTTGAACACAGCCAAATTTCACAGCAGTTCACGCGCCTCGTTGATGCTTCACCAACACTGCAAGTCACTCAGAAATACAGCTCAGCGAGTGAAGCGGCAAAAGCGATGATCGAACGTGATATCTACGGCTATGTTGTAATACCTAAACACTTTGACCGAGATATTTACCTAGGTTTAAACCCGCAGGTATCCGTGTTCTACAACAGCCAATTTATCTTGATCGGCAAATTAGTGAACTCGGCTCTGCTACAAGCTCAAGGTACGTTTAACGCTCAACTTGAAGTGGTTAAACAACTGTCACTCGGTGATACCACAGTCCAATCAGCATTAGGCCAAGCAGTAACAGTGCAAAGCCAGATCACGCCACTGTTTAACAAGAACAGCAGTTATGCTCAGTTCTTGGTGTCTGCAGTTATTCCTGCACTGTGGCAGATCATGGTTGTGGTCGGCACGATATTAGTTTTAACGGCGAACGTTAGAGCACGTGGCCTTCAAGCTTGGTTATCCAACGCACCTATGAAGTCGCTAACCTCAACATTAATACCTTATGCTGTCTTATTTTTAATGTTTGGTATCGCGTTTAGCTTTTGGTTCTATGCTCTCTTAGACTGGCCATTTAATGGCAGCTTTGTAGCATTGACCATTGCCCAAATACTGACAGTGATCAGTTGTATCATCATGGGTTGTTTGTTTTTCTTCTTAACACTTGATCCTGCAAGGGCGATGAGTTTCGCAGGTGCCTTTACTGCACCGAGTTTCGCGTTCATGGGCATTACCTTTCCAGTGACAGACATGAACACGGCAGCTCAAATTTGGAGAAGCTTACTGCCAGTCAGCCATTACATAGAAGTACAAACGGCACAGTCTAGTTATGGCGTGAGCGCGGCACAATCTTTAATCAGCCTCTCCTCAATGTTGTGGTACGCAGTCCCTGCTTTCGTGGTGATGTTGTTGATTAAGAAACACTTGGCGCAATCACCACGATATATATCGTCAAAACAAGCTGAGCAACGAGGAGTAAAACAATGAGCTTTACTCAACTGCTGAAACAAGAACTGTTAGCGGTACTTCGCAACCCTGTTGTATTGCTCACCGTATTCGGCGGCGTGGTATTTTATTCATTCTTATATCCATTGCCTTACGCAAACCAAGTACCTCAACAGCTTAAAGCGTCCGTTGTGAATCTGGATAAGAGCCATAGCAGCTACCAATTAGAACGTATGGTAGATGCCACCTCTCAGATCGAATTGGTACGTCGAGATTCCTCTATCGCCGATGCTAAACAAGCCGTACTTAATCAGGAGATTGGCGGATTTCTCGTCATTCCAGAAGACTTCTATAAAGACTTGCTGCTCGGTAAAAGCCCGACGCTTTCTTATGCTGGTGACGCATCTTACTTCTTGGTCTACGGGACAATTGTTGAAGGCCTAGCTAAGGCAGGAGGCACGTTAGCTGCGCAAGTTAAGGTTAGTCACTTGTTAGTCGAAGGTGTGCCTTTAGAATCCGCTGCCAAAGGCTACAGTGCATTTAGCTTAAACCTAAAACCAACCTTCAATAGTCGCATGGGATACATTGATTACGTGGTTCCTGCTGTTTTTGTGTTGATCCTGCAACAAACCTTAGCCATGGCTTCAGGTTTAGTTGGTGCAACCCAAAACGCGCAATCAACGTTTGGCTATTGGAGTAAGATCTCTTCGGCGAAACTGATACTTGCTCGTTGTTGTACATTAATCGGCATCTATTACTTGTTATCGATGTATTACTTCGGTGCAAGCTTTTCGATGTATGGGATAAATTTGCTCGCCTCAATGACACAAATTTTGACCTTACTACTGCCCTTCTTATTGGCCAGTTGTTTAGTCGGGATTCTTATCGGTGAGTTGGTTCCAAGAAGAGAATTAGTCACGGTCGTAGTGTTAATTAGCTCAATGCCACTCATTTTCTCTTCAGGCTTTATTTGGCCAGTTGAGATGATGCCTGAGTGGTTCGTACTACTATCACAGTTATTCCCGAGCACACCTGCAATCCAAGGTTTCTTAGCGCTTAATCAGATGGGTGCATCTTGGCAAGAAATAGCACCTCAATGGACGCTGTTATGGGGACAGGTTCTACTATGGGGATCGTTATTGGCACTTAAGCTTTTTCATAAATCGAGTAAAAGCCTAAGTCGTTCAGAGGCGCCCATCACGTAGATGTGTCAATCAATGCAGTTACAAGTCCAGAAAATCGATGATTTGATTAATGGGAATGTTTAAACAACACGTTTATTGATCATCAGAAAGCAGTGACACAAAAGCTCTTATAAAGAGCTTTTTGTCTTCCTATCGGGATAGTATTTAAATAAGTAGTCCGGCGAGCTATACACAACAAAATCAACATACGCGATAAAATCAATAGCAACATTTTCATAAGTCAGTTTCAGCCTCCCCTTCATTTTCTTTCATCTTTCATCTTTCATCACCCATGATGAAAGCTCGAAAGTCTCAAGCCACTAACTTATCAACTTTTTGTCTCTTTTAAACATCCAAATTGCTGTGAGCTTCATATTTGGGTCATAAACATGACCACCAATTATCAAAACCTTACGAGGTCCACTCAGCGGCAGGTTAATCAGAGTTTACGTATCTAGCCCACTAAGATGCTCTGCCAATAGCTTTAAAAGTCAGTCCTGTTGACTAGAAAGTGGTCATAGATCAGCAAATAATTACAAAACATGACCAAATGTAAAATTATTGTAAAAAATTCTTTAACGCCATTGCGTTTGTGTATAAGATTATCAATAAGACTTTGGTATAACCAACGCCAGAGGTATTGATAACATAAACTCTATTGAAAGGATGTTCATATAAAGTGTGACCAATGTTCATATCTATTTCTTATTTTGACTTAGCTACATCCCTTTTTGTTGCTGTCTAAAGAAATAGATAAGTTATTGAACTAACGACAAATTGAAAATAAAAAATAAATTCAGTATGACAATCGAAATTTATAAAATAAAGACAGGGAAAACCATGAAAAATATACGTGAACTATTCTTGGGGTTAATCTTATTATTTAGTACCAGCGCTTTTGCAGAAGAAGCTGGATCATTTAAGCAGTCAATTAGCAATTTAAGTCAAAGTGTTGATGGCTTTTTCAACGACTACACGGGGTGGTTTGTTGGATTAATATTTAAAAGTGTACCGGTTGGAGAAGCAAACTTCCCAGTCATTGTTGGCTGGCTCTTACTCGCCGCTATTATCTTCACTGTATATTTTGGCTTTGTTCAATTTAAACGCGTTGGTATGGCCATAGACATTATTAAAGGTAAATATACCGACCCTAACACCAAAGAAGACGGGGAAGTATCCCACTTTCAAGCGTTAACAACAGCGCTTTCTGGAACCGTAGGGCTTGGTAATATTGCCGGCGTTGGTGCTGCGCTTGCGATTGGTGGTCCGGGTGCGACATTCTGGATGATCTTGTGTGGCCTGCTAGGTATGGCTTCTAAGTTTTGTGAGTGTACCTTAGGTGTAAAATACCGAACTATCCTACCTTCTGGTGTTGTTTCAGGTGGTCCAATGTACTACCTAAGCCAAGGTCTAAGCGAAAGAGGATTAGGTGGATTAGGTAAAGCCCTTGCTATTGGTTTTGCGTTAATGTGTATTTTGGGTGCACTTGGTGGCGGTAACATGTTCCAAGCTAACCAAGCACATGCCATGTTAACTTACGCATTTGATGTACCGAGCGAATACGGTGTCATTACTGGCCTTGTACTAGCCGCTTTAGTTTTTTCTGTGATTGTTGGTGGTATGCCTTCGATTGCATCGGTAACGGAAAAAGTTGTTCCTTGGATGGCTGCTCTTTACATTGGTATGGCGCTCATTGTTATCGGTTCTAATCTTGATCAAGTTGGTAATGCATTTAGCGCTATCTTCTCAGGTGCATTTACTGGTGAAGGTGTTGTAGGCGGATTTATAGGTGCGTTAATCCAAGGTCTGAAACGTGCTACGTTCTCAAACGAAGCGGGTGTAGGTTCAGCGGCAATCGCTCACTCAGCAGTAAAAACGAAAGAGCCAATCACAGAAGGTCTTGTATCATTATTAGAACCATTCGTTGATACGGTAATCATTTGTACAATGACAGCATTGGTTATCACTATCGCCGGCTTGAACACTGGCCCATACGATGGAACAGGTTTAACAGGTGTAACACTGACTGCTGCATCATTTACTGAAACTGCAGAAGTGTTTAAATACACACTAGCACTCGCTGTTATCATGTTTGCATTTTCGACGATGATTTCTTGGTCATACTATGGTCTTAAGGCGTGGACTTACCTATTTGGTGAAGGCAAAACAACAGAACTAATTTTTAAAGTGATGTTTTGTGTGTTTGTTGTTATTGGTGCCACGATTCAATTCGGCGCGGTAATCGACTTCTCTGATGCGGCTATCTTTGCGATGTCTATCTTTAACATCCTTGGCCTATACTTCTTGATGCCAGTTGTGAAGAAAGAACTGCAATCATTTGTTGCTCGCGTTAAATCAGGCGAAATCAAAACTTACGAGAAGTAGTTTGTAGCAAAATGATATTGTTCTAAAACAGTCACTTCTAGGAAGTTACCCTTTTGCTTGAGAAAGCAAGAACAATAATGATACTAATCTGGAATCCCTGCCAACTTTGTTGGTGGGGATTTTTTATGTTTGACTCAAATGAATAGTTTACTTGTGTGCTGTTTAGTAATAGCCGTCACATATAAACTATTGCTGATGATCGAGCTCCTGAGGTACTTTATTCACTCTTGCGCTTTGTGATGTATCTTCATCAACTCTTTTCGCTAGCGCTTCAATATCTATGATTTTCGCCTCTTTAAGTGGCGAATGGCAATCATCAAAGCAATAAACTATTGGGCAGTTTTCGCATTCGTATTCATGCATTATTTCATCCTTCCTTAGACATCTATTGAGTCACGAAGTAATAGTAAACCGCGGTCTTATCCTTGAGCGCGACTATTATGCTGCTTTCTGGTTACCTAAATATGTATGCAAAGTCACCAAAAAATCAACTAATTGCATATGATAATAAATTTTAGGGGGCAATTCACAGATTGTCGCGTTAAGTAACGCAAAAACGCCCACATCTTTAACATGATGTGGGCGTTTGAATACTAGCAGTCAAACAAGTTAATTGCTGATGAGATTAAGCACTAAGCTTATAAGCCCATCTCTTCGGTTAGTGTTTTGATTTGTTTGAGGTCCATCGTATGAACTTCAATCATTTGTCTGATATCACTCAATCGAGAATTAGCATTATCTTGTTTCTCACAAGCGTCAGATTTCGCATCCCATGACGTGCCGTCTAAGAAAACATCACATGCTTGTTTCAAAGAACCAAGTTTCTGTTCGATGTCATCTCTTTCTTTCTCGAGTTTTTCAAGTTCTTGAGATATCTGTAGTTCTTTGCGAAAAAGTTCACGTGAGCGTTCAAACAAGGTGGACTGCATATCAGCCTGACGATTGAGTTTCTGATTGTCTTGTTGAGTTTTCTCTAACGCTTGTTTCTGTTCGTTTATCTGTTGTTCTAGCGAGTAGTTCGCCTTCTCCAAAACTGCAGACTGTTTCGCTAAATCTTGGAGTTCTTTTTGATGCTCTGCTGATTGTTGCTTTAGCGCAGTTTCTACTTTCGCATCGATTTCCGTGTCAACTTTTGCCACCTTAGTTTCTACTGATGTCATTAATTGCTTTTTACTTTCATTCAGTTCTTGGTAACGTGTTTCGAGTACTTGATAAGTGGACTCCCACTTTGACGCCGTGATTGTAGAACCGATCAAGCCACCTAAAGCCAGACCAATAACAGCGGCAATACCTATGTAAAGCTGACTGCGCTTATCTCGTTCTTCAATAACAACCACTTCATCTTGTTCGCTTTGTCCAGATTGCTGGTTCACTAGCGGGTACTCCCAAAAATATGTTTAACGTTACGCGGTCACTGGTACTAATTACCAATACTGATCCTATCACCTAAGTTGTCGATACATCACTTAGGTTCCATATCCACTCGTTCGCTATCATTTGAACGCAACAGCGTCTAACGAGCTAGCTCCGAAATCATCAAACTGGCGGTATATAAAAGAAAGCTGCTAACAATAACGATAACTACCCCTTTTTGTACTTTTTCGTTTGTCCGGAAACGAAACAGCACGAATGCCAAAGCCAATAAAAAAACAATCGCTATTAGTCGAGTCATAACTCCTCCTTGTTTTTCTATTTTATACCATTTAAATAAGCAAGTTACGTCAGAGTCTCGTTGTTTGATCATTTAGTTGAACAACATTTGTGCAAACAGACATTTTGTAGCTGACATCACATTTTATATGATCTAGGATACGCCTACAGATTACCTAATTATTTAGGTAATTGTTCCGATGAAGACTGCAGGAGAGTGGTTTTTAACTAAATTTTAACATTTAGTTAGATTAACCCGCCGAAGAAGTAAATCTTTCAGGCGCTTTGTGCTGGAGAAATCCAGAAAAGTGAGGACTGTTGTTGGAGGAACCTCTGGAGAGAATCGTACTACTTTGTTGTAGAAAACGGTCGCCGAAGGAGCAAGCTTAGTGCCCATTACTTATCTATAAGTGATTCGCTAAGTGAAACTCTCAGGCAAAAGGACAGAGGAGTGGAAAGCAACAGCCTTAATTACCAGAAGAATTCTATCTAGAAATCAGTATGTATTAAGTGGTGCTATCGATCCCTGTGATCTGCACTGCCTTCCCTCTTCTCCTTAAATTTTTAATTTATTAAGGGGAATCTATGAACCACCTACAAGCTACACTACAAACCATCAACCAATTCGTTTGGGGACCACCACTGCTTATTCTGCTAGTGGGTACAGGTATCTATTTTACTTTTCGCTTAGGCCTACTCCAGTTTAGACACCTCCCAACCGCGCTAAAAATGGTATTTAGCAAAGACAAATCTGGTACAGGTGACGTATCTAGCTTCGCCGCTTTGTGTACAGCGCTTTCAGCAACTATTGGTACGGGTAATATCGTTGGTGTAGCGACCGCAATCAAGATTGGTGGCCCTGGTGCCCTATTCTGGATGTGGCTTGCTGCTGTATTTGGTATGGCGACCAAATACGCAGAATGTCTACTTGCTGTTAAATACCGTAGAACCGATAGTAATGGCGAAATGGTTGGCGGCCCAATGTACTACTTGCAATACGGTGTCGGCTCAAGAGTCTTAGCGGTGATGTTCGCTGTTTTCGCTTTGGGTGTTGCCTGCTTCGGTATTGGTACCTTCCCACAAGTTAACGCTATCTTAGACGCGACTGAAATTTCCTTTGGTGCTTCGCGTGAAATGTCTGCTGTCGTTCTTACGATATTGGTGGCAGTGGTAACCCTTGGTGGCATTCAATCTATCGCTAAGGTGGCAGGAAAAGTAGTACCTACTATGGCTATCATGTACATCGTTGCGTGTTTAAGCGTTCTGATTTCAAACGCCGATCAACTACTGAATGCTATTACCCTTGTTATCACCTCTGCATTTACCAACACAGCAGCAACGGGCGGTTTCTTTGGAGCAAGTATCATGCTTGCTATACAATCTGGCATTGCTCGTGGTGTGTTCTCGAATGAGTCAGGCCTAGGTAGTGCGCCTATGGCTGCAGCAGCGGCAAAAACGGACTCGTGCGTGAAGCAAGGCCTTATCTCGATGACAGGTACCTTCTTTGATACCATCATCATCTGTACGATGACGGGGTTAGCACTTATTTTAACGGGTGCTTGGCAAACAGACCTATCTGGTGCTGCAATGACCACTCATGCATTCGCTGTGGGTTTGAATGCCGATACTTTAGGTCCAATGTTGGTTTCGATTGGCCTGATCTTCTTCGCGTTTACAACCATCCTAGGTTGGAACTACTACGGTGAGCGTTGCGTTGTTTTCTTACTAGGTACCAAAGCAGTGTTACCTTACAAAATCATCTTCATCGCATTGGTTGCTTCTGGTGCATTCTTGAAGCTCGATATGATCTGGATAATGGCTGATATCGTGAATGGCCTAATGGCAATTCCGAACCTAATCGGACTTATCTTGCTACGTAACGTCGTCATAGAAGAAACCAAGCTATTCTTCAAACCTTTAGCTTCCTCAAATGATTGCGAAGCCGTTAGAACATAATTTAAATTGGACGATCAAAAAACCCGCATTGATATGCGGGTTTTCATTGAAACTAAATTAGCTTAGGTAGGGTCTTCCATCAAAAGCTTAACACCCAGTCCTACCAGTACCATACCAGTGACCCCTTCCATCCATTTCATGAAGCTTGCATTCTTTAACAAGTTCTTAGCCGAGTTAAGTGCGCCAGCCAAGCTACATTGCCATACCATCGCAATCATAAAGTGCACGGAAGCCATCAACATAGATTGTAGTAAAGGCGAACCTTCTGGGTTTACAAACTGAGGCAGAAAAGCCAAATAAAATACCGCCGTTTTCGGGTTCAAAACATTAGACAAGAAACCTTCTCGCAACGAGCGTTTTGTACTGTATGCCTGTTGAGCTTGCTCACCAACATTCATTCCACCGCCGTTTTTCATCAAAGCTCGTAAACTGCTTAAACCAAGCCAAATTAGGTAAACCGCGCCTACCATTTTAACAGCTTGAAAAAGTTCAGCTGATTGAGCAAGAATCGCAGAGATCCCCACAGCAGAGAAAAACGCATGCACATAAAGGCCGCTACAAATACCAAAGCTCGTCATACAGCCATCGGCTAAGCCTGAGCGGCTAGTATTACGAATCACTAATGCCGTGTCTAAACCCGGTGTTAGCGTTAAAATAGTGATGGCAATCAGAAATGCCTCAAAGTTCAAAATATCCATATCATTATCATTCTTGTTCAGCGAGTTATCATCAATACCGTGTATCTGGATAATTCGCAAGTAACAATTGCCATTGTCTATACAACTCACTGATTTTGTGCACAATGGTACAGTCTAATTTGTTAAAAAATAGTAAATTGATGGCATCGTACTGCTTCATACTTTTAAAACTATATCTTCTACTGTGAAATACAACATTATTAAAAGCAGAGCCATAATCCAAGTACACTAGAAAAGAGTTCATGCCTTGGCCCTGCCATTAAAATCATTTAAAGAAACCAAATTAAGAGTAGTCAAATGAGCGCATTCAAAAAACTAGTCGAACACTCTCAAAAGTGTTCACGCTTTCAACATCTCGCCTCTATTTGTAGTTGGGACCAAGCTTCCATGATGCCATCTGGGGGAAACCAAGCTCGTAGTGAAGCGATGGCCGAGCTATCTGTTCATATTCACGGCCTAATGACTCAGCCACAGCTTGGTGATTGGATTTCAGCCGCTGAAAACGAAACTTTGAATAACGAACAACAATCATCTCTGCGTGAAATAAAACGCCAATGGCAACAAGCTAACCTACTTCCAGAAAAACTGGTTGAAGCAAAATCTCTCGCAGGTTCAAAGTGTGAACATGCATGGCGTAGCCAACGTGGTAACAACGACTGGGTTGGATTCGAAAAGAACTGGCGTGAAGTGGTTGAGTTATCTCGTGAAGAAGCACAAATCCGCGCAGATGCCGCTAACCTAACACCATATGATGCCATGCTTGATATCTATGAACCGGGCACTAGCTCTGCTTCACTGGATATCTTATTTGCAGACGTTAAAACCTGGCTACCAAGTTTGATAGACGAAGTAATCGAAAAGCAATCAAGCGAGCAACTTAACGCGCCATCTGGTATCTATTCGACCGAGAAACAGAAAGCACTGGGCTTAGAAGTTATGAAGCTGCTTCAGTTCGATTTCGAACACGGCCGATTAGATGAAAGTGTTCACCCATTCTGTGGCGGTGTGCCTTCTGACGTGCGTATCACAACGCGCTACGACGAAGCTGAGTTCGTTCAAAGCTTAATGGGGATCGTACATGAAACAGGACACGCACGTTACGAACAAGGCTTACCAAAACACCTAGCAGGTCAACCTGCGGGTGAAGCTCGCTCGATGGGTATCCATGAATCTCAGTCTTTGTTCTTCGAGATGCAAGTTGGTCGCAGCGACCCGTTCATTGGACATTTAGCATACATGGCTGGTCAACAGTTCTCAGGCTCTGAATTTGAAAAAGATAACTTCCAGAAGATCTATACTCGCGTGAAGAAAGACTTCATCCGTGTTGATGCCGATGAGCTGACCTACCCAGCACACGTCATTTTACGTTACGAGATTGAGCGTGATTTGATCAACGGTAAGATCAAACACACCGATGTCCCTGAACTTTGGAACACTAAGATGCAGTCTTACCTTGGTTTAAGCACTCAAGGCAACTTCACTGATGGCTGTATGCAAGACATCCACTGGACAGACGGCGCATTCGGCTATTTTCCATCTTATACACTAGGTGCGATGTACGCGGCTCAGTTCATGGCTTCAATGAAGAAAACTGTTGATGTGAACTCTGTGATTGAAAGTGGTGATCTTTCACCTATCTTCACTTGGTTAGAATCAAATATTTGGAGCAAAGGCAGCTTGCTGACCACCGATGATTTAGTGAAAGGTGCAACCGGTGAGACTTTAAATGCGCAATACTTCAAAGATCATTTGAGAAGTCGTTACCTATAGTTTTCTATTAGACAGCAGAAAAACAAAGGCTGAGCAGATTATCTGACTCAGCCTTTTTACTGTTTAGAACTAGGTCATTTATCGCCAGTGAGCATACCGAAAAAGATCTGTCTCGATTCTGGAGTGTTATCTCTGTGCGTTTCGTATTTTACATGGGTGTTAACATCAACAGTTTTTGATAGCTTGATGCTCCATAGTGCTTTCATTTGATTCGGTACAATTGAATATCGGACGTCGATAATACGCAGCTCATCTGCTGGGTCCTGCGCAATGTAGCCATTAGAAAACCAGCGGAAGCGCTCAATGTCTTTGGCTTGTTGAGAATCAAGGTCAAGCCAAGGTAAATCCCTGCCAACGTTCAGCTTAGCGATCGACTCTCCGGGATACGTGCTTACCGATGTACCAACCCGCACTGCGTCTACATGATAATGAGCCTCTGTTTCGTACACTACTTTCCAAACCAGAATGTTAGCAAAGCTCGGTTTTGCCTCTAATCGAATCGGCGTGTGTTGTCTTTCTTCCGCTAATTGCCACCCAATCGCCTCTGCCCTATCTCGCTGAATCATCCCTAATGTTGGGTAAACCAAAGCCCAAGTAAATGCGACACGCGCTAGCCAAGGCGCTCGTTTCAACGTTGCAAACACAAGTAAAATTAAGATGGGAAGCGTATAAACAGGATCGATTATTGATATGGTATTCCAAGCAAAACGCGCGTTGGTCAAAGGCCAAAGTAACTGCGTGCCATAAGTGGTACAAGCGTCTAACAGTGCATGAGTGCCATAACCCAGAGCACAAAACAGCCAGCTTTGTTTGAAAGAAAGCCCGCGCCTTTTTGCAATGAGATGATGCAGAGCCAAAGCACAGATCAAACTGCCAATGGGGATGAAAAAAAGTGAGTGGGTAAATTGTCGATGAAATTCCAAAGCCAACAAAGGGTCACTTTGAGATTTAATCAGTGCATCTAAATCTGGAGCCAATCCAGAGAGTAGACCTAATACCCCAGCGACAACCAAGTTCTGTTTTCTGCTTGCCGACTGTGACAAAGAAGCGCCTAATACGCCCTGCGTTAAAGGATCCATAAACCACTCATTGATAGCATTCCGTTGAATCAAACAAGATACATTTAGCTATAGCAGTGAATCGTTCATAACTAAACAGTTTTATCAATATACTCATGTACATAGCTGTATAAGCATAGACCGAGAGATAAAAAAGAGCAGTTATGAAACTGCCCTTTTCTAATTATTGGTAGTTGATCAACTTATTCGTTTTTGCTCCATATATTCATACTTGAGCGATCTTTTATTAACGAGAAACCATGCTTGCCGCGATAACCACCAACAATACTGAAAAGATTTTCTTAATCGTTGGAACCGGTAAATGGTTGGTTGCTTTTGCACCTAACGGAGCCGTAAACCAAGAAGTGCATATTATACCCAGCAACGCAGGCAGATAAACAAAGCCAGCAAATCCATCAGTTAGAGCAAACTGGCTGCTGCCTGAACTGATGTAGCCGATTGAACCAAATAACGCGATCACAATGCCACAAGCAGACGCACAACCGATCGCCTTTTTCATATCGACCGAAAAGAACGTAAGCAATGGAACGAGTAACGCACCGCCACCAATCCCTATCATTGCAGACAAGCCGCCAGTAATGGTTGTCAGCACCGTTAACACACCTTTATTCGGTAGTTTTCGTTCTTTAGGCGCGTCGCTTTTGCTGCTTAAGAACATCTTAATCGCGATAAGAACCACACTCACTGCAAACACGATACGAACAACTTTTTCCGGCAATAACGCCGCCATAAATCCACTAACCAGTGCTCCTAGAGCAACACCGAGCATGATCCAAGGTGCCAAATCCCAAGGCACGTTTCCATTCTTGTGGTGAGCAAGCGCAGAAGAAGTAGAAGTAAATAGAATCGAGGCCAAGGAAGTCGCAATCGCAGCGACAACAACTTGATCGGACGGTAGAACTTCTAAATAAAGTAAAATGCTGCTTAACACCGGAACAATGATCAGCCCTCCGCCAATCCCTAACAAACCAGCTAGAAACCCAACACCACTGCCTAATAGTGCACAGTATAAAATCAACAACAGCAACTCACTCATTTCGTCCATCTCTTAATTAAATTAATCGTCTCAAATAACATACTTTTAATGTGGTTATATATCCATCATGCTAATTAATATAACTGACACCAGCTCAAATTTTCAAACATAATAGATCATGAATATTCCTCATGTTGAATGTGAAGTAATACCATTATTAATCACCCATTGAACAACGTATAAAAACCTTAAGCGATTAACTTTATATGAAATTAATTCTAATAAGCATTAATTTAAGACAGCATAGCCTTCGATTCTTAATCCGGTCACAAGCAAAAAATAAAAGCCGTTTTAATACTAAAGACCGAGAGAATCAGAAAAAAATTGGGATACTAAATCAGCATGAATAAAGAATTTAATTTTACGATTAAAAGCATTAGCCTCGACGAAAATTACCAACCAGCAGATAGCACGCGCATCACCACCAACTTTGCGAACTTAGCGAGAGGCGATAACCGCCAATCTAACTTACGCAACGCGCTACAGATGATTGACAACAGTTTCAACGCCTTAGCACATTGGGACAACCCAAAGGGCGACCGCTACTCTGTAGAGCTTGAAATCGTTTCTGTTGATATGGATATTGAGAGTAGTGGCGAAGCGTTTCCTTCAATTGAAGTGCTGAAAACAAACATTCTTGATCAAAAAACTGGCGAGAGAATAGAAGGTATTGTGGGAAATAACTTCTCTTCGTATGTTCGAGATTATGACTTTAGCGTACGTCTATTGGATCATAATAAAGGCCAAGATAAATTCAGCATTCCAGAAGATTTTGGGGATTTACACGGCAAGCTTTTTAAATATTTCGTTAACTCTGACGCTTACAAAAAGAACTTTAATAAACCACCTGTTATATGCTTAAGCGTATCAGATAATAAAACCTATTACCGCACTGAAAACCAACACCCAGTATTAGGTTTTGAATACCAACCGAATGAGTCTTCTTTAACTGAGCAATATTTCAAGAAGATGGGCTTACAAGTTCGTTATTTCATGCCACCAAATAATGTTGCTCCTCTGGCTTTCTATTTCTTTGGTGATCTACTTAACGATTACTCGAACCTAGAACTTATCAGCACCATCAGCACTATGGGTACGTTCCAGAAAATCTACCGTCCTGAGATTTACAACGCGAACGCGGTTGCGGGCAACTGTTACCAACCAAACTTGAAAAACTTGGACCACTCGCTAACTCAAATCGTGTATGACCGAGAAGAGCGCAGCAAACTCGCAATAGAGCAAGGTAAGTTCGCTGAAGAAAATTTCATTAAGCCATACCAATCAGTTCTAGAGAACTGGTCTGCAAATTACGCACTTTAGTCCCACCTGAATTAGGCAGTATTAAATATGAAAACACTATTACCGACTTCAACAGCGGGCAGTTTGCCGAAACCGTCTTGGCTTGCACAACCAGAGACGCTTTGGTCGCCATGGAAACTTCAAGGCGACGAACTCACAGACGGCAAACAAGATGCGCTGCGTGTCTCCCTGCACGAGCAGCAGCAAGCAGGCATTGATATTGTGAGTGACGGCGAACAAACACGTCAGCACTTTGTAACGACCTTCATCGAACACTTGAATGGCGTTGATTTTGAAAAGCGTGAAACCGTTAAAATCCGCAACCGTTATGATGCGAGTGTGCCTACAGTAGTTGGCCCAGTTTCTCGTCAGAAGTCCGTTTTTGTCGAGGATGCTAAATTTTTACGTCAGCAAACGGACCAACCAATTAAATGGGCTCTGCCGGGGCCGATGACGATGATAGATACGCTTTACGATGCGCATTACAAAAGCCGTGAAAAGCTCGCGTGGGAATTTGCGAAGATCCTCAACGAAGAAGCGAAAGAGCTAGAAGCTGCAGGCGTTGATATTATTCAGTTCGATGAACCTGCGTTTAACGTATTTTTTGATGAAGTGAATGATTGGGGCATCGCTTGTTTAGAAAGAGCTATTGAAGGGCTTAAGTGCGAAACAGCAGTACATATTTGTTATGGCTACGGCATTAAAGCAAATACGGATTGGAAAAAGACATTAGGCACAGAGTGGCGCCAATACGAAGAGGTATTTCCTAAGCTGCAGCAATCGAATATCGATATTATCTCTTTAGAGTGTCACAACTCTCATGTGCCTCTTGAGCTACTTGAGCTGGTTCGAGGCAAGAAAGTAATGGTCGGTGCGATTGATGTGGCTACCGATTCCATTGAAACACCAGAAGAAGTAGCGAGCACTCTACGAGAAACACTTAAGTACGTTGATGCAGACAAGCTCTACCCTTGCACTAACTGCGGTATGGCTCCCCTACCTCGTGAAATTGCCTCAGCGAAGCTTAATGCGCTAAGTGCCGGCGCAGAGATTGTACGTAAAGAGCTTTCAGCGTAACGACTTTTTAACTAAATAAGCTATGCCTTTAAGCCTAAGTATCACATTGATGCTTAGGTTTTTTGTCATGTGAGTTAACGAGCTTTAGACTCGGCCGTTTACCAGGTTTTATCTAGGTCTTGAGCATACAAAGAGAGCGCTCGTTGGCACTCTTTGATTGCTTCGCTATTCGTCGTGGAAACTAAAAGCTCAAGTAACAGCGATATCGCCTGTTGCTCTTGCCTTGGTTGTCGTAAGACCACGCAATCTGCAAATGTGCTTTCGCTGCATAGTTTTCATCAGTGAGTAGCGTTGCCAATAAGTCACGAGACTCTTGATACATTTTTCTTTTCGCAATTCGATTGCTTGTTTGATAATGGTGTCCATAACTCTCCCTGACGCTTAAGCGCTGCGCTATTCGTTCATTTCTTCGAACATCTGTTTGTAAGATTGAGTTTGCAGTGCTGATTGAGTCAGCCCGAACTTACTGGCTAACAACTCAAGCTCACTTTTATAAACAGACAACTTAGATTCATCGTCCGTCATGATCGCAAATTCGGCAAACTCACCAATACCCGCAAGAGAATCGACCGTGATGTGGAACTCTCCAACAAAGTAAATACTGCGAGTTTTCTGCGCTTCAAGAATCACTTCGTAACCCAAGTTATCAAGCATACTCTTAGCATTCGACGCATCGGTGATGTTTGTCGCTTCGCATCGGTCAGACTCTGGGCCTTTTACAATCCATAGTTTGATGCCCGACGGTTCCATAGTACGAATGCACAAACTCTTGTTTTGAGCTTGTAAGCTTCTGTCTGGGCTATCGAAATACCAATCGCACTCAAAGTTATCTTGGAGCATCATTTCATGGGGAATAAGACTCAATGTCTTCAAAAACTCTGATTTAGAATCGAGACGATACTTAAGCTCTACTTCGTATTTACCCTGGAAATGGTCGTTAGTCATAAATTAGCTCGGTGCAAAAAAAGGGATAGTAGCACACCAACAGAACCTGAAATACAAACTGGCGCACAACACGAACTAAAGAAGTGGAACTATGCACGACATGCTAATACACGCTTCCATTCATCTTGGTTCATTGCCCCTTTAGGAAGGTAAATATTGCGTTTTTGCATCGCGCCTTTCGTGTATGAAAGCTTAATAACAGACCCGATACCAAAGGAAGAATATTTCCCTGTAACTTGATATCGCAAGCGTGACCATCGAAACAGACATGATTATTCGAGATTTCAAAAGAGCGATTGCGAAACTGAAAATACGAATAAGTGAGCTATCTTTGGTGCTGATGTGATTGTAGTTCGATCTGTTGGCTATTGAGCCAACTACACTAAAACTTGGCGAGTGTTCCTGATGAAATAATGCACCTGACGTTCAATTTTTAAATCGACCATTTCTACTGGACGACACCCATTTGGACATGCCATACGAGGTGTTGTGCCAAACAATCGACATATTAGTGGCCTTTCTTCATACACTTCGCAACCATTAGGCCCTAAATGCACACAATTATATTCATTTAAGGCAGCTTCATGCTCTGCGTCAGATTTGACTGGTAGTCGCGACATTTCTTCAGATGAAGTCGTTACAGGCCCACAGCAATCATGGCAGCCTTTAACGCATTCAAATGCTGGAATACTCTGACGAAGGTATGCAATTATTTCTCTATTATTGTCCATCAATATCTTCTTCTCATGTAATGCGCGACCATTATAGAGCAATACATAATTCGCTAGAAGTTGAGAATTAACCTAAATCTAAGAACCCGAAGTCATAGAACCATCAACTGAAGAAGCGGGTGGGCGCAAAGCAAACATAATAAGCACGGGAGGCCACGTCGGTTCAGTGATTTAGCTATCACGATTGCGTTCATGGCGAAGAGAGTTTTTTCTATGCCACTGAGAGCGCTGCAAGGATTTATCGACTCGAAATTTAGACTTACCAATGTTCCATTAAGTTGTCCAAATTACACCAGCATCAGTCGTAGAACCAAGCAGGTTGAGGTCTCATTTAAGACTAAAATGAGAGGAGCAATATAGGCACCGAAAGATTAGATCTTTCAAAGACAAAACCCTTCAGAAAGCGTCCTTCGGTGCATACAATTTCAAGCGACTGACATAAATGATTAGCGTAAGTCGCTAACATCAGAAACTAGCGTAAGCGTCTCAACACAACCTGCTGGTCGAGCTCATTCTGATAGTCCGTGTAATCAAGCCCTTGATCAAATATGTACTCAGTGACAAGAGTACGAATGCACTCAACTAATGTGCTTGCTTGCCAAGGCTTTTCAAAGTAACGGTCGATGCCTGCTGCATTAATCGCATTGATGGTATCGGTGTGAGTGGCCTGCCCCGTAAGAAGAATTTTCTTTGTATTCGGAAAGCGGCTGTCATGGAACACGTCAGTGAGTAACTCCACACCCGTTTTTCCCGGCATCACATGATCAGACACGATGACGGTAATGTGTTCGCCTTCTGCGTCAAGTTCATCAATGAGATCAAGCACTTCTTGCGCTGATTCACAATCTTCAATATTCAGCCAACTCGCCAGCGGCTCTAAATCTTGTACCACTGCGCTCAGTACTTCTCTCTGGTCATCGACACAGATTAAATTAAGCTTCTCCATGTTCACCCTCTACTGGTAACTTGATTCTAAATACAGTTTTAGAAGCATCACTTTTCACAATGATACTTCCGCCATAACCCGCCACAATCCGCTTAACTATTGATAAACCCAAGCCCAATCCAAACGATAAACCACCTTTTTTAGTGGTGAAGTTGGGCTGAAATATCTTTCTACGAGTCACCTCGTCTATCTCAGGGCCGTTATTCGTGATCGTAACTAATATTCTTTTCTTACTTAATCTGGTTTGAATTTCTATTGCAGCATCGTCTGAATTCGACATTGCATCACAAGCATTCTTTACAATGTTGACCCAAATCTGAACGAGCTCTGTTTTCGAGCCTTTAAAAGACGGTAAATCCGCAGGGCTCAATCGCACAGATACTCTACGTAACTCACTTTGTAACAACGATAAGGCATGGTTAATGGAGTCGTTAATATCCACCGCTTCTTCGGTGTCAATATCAACTCTGCCAAGTTGTTTAACCGATTTTACGATGCCAACGGTGTGTCTAGATGCCAAACGTAAATCATGTAAATCACAGCCCATCTGCCAAAAACGAATCGCTTCTTCTGGGTTTTTCAGCCAATGTTTTGAAATAATGTCTGTTGCAGATGAAGCGTCAATTGGAATCGCCTTCGCAAGAGAGCGAGCAATGTTTTTGTCTAAGCCATATTTTCTTTCAAATTGTCGCCCACGTGTTCGCGCTTCTGACGACGACGTTTTCTGACCATGCATTAACCCAAAATCGAAAAATTGACTGGCTTCTGGATGCACTTCTTCAAGTAGCTCCATGATGACCGTTTCAAGTCGACCAGATTTACTATTTACTACACCAATAGCGTTGTTAAGCTCATGGGCAATCCCTGCAGCCAATTGACCCAAGGTCGTCATTTGCTCTGCAGTATGTAACTTCTCTAGCGCTTTTTGTTTCGCTATCGCTTCTTGTGTTGCGCGGCGTTGACGACGCGACAACTCATTGACAATCACAGGTGTGAACTGTGCGGTAAGAGGGCCAAATTTACGTTCATCTTCTGCCGGCGTGTCTTTATCGATCCACGCTAACTCAACATCGGTTTTAGCAACAACCGTTGAAGATGCTGTCCAATTACCTGAAAAGAAGCTATGAACACCTATAAAAGCCCCACGACCTGCGCTAAATACTCGCACTTGCGGTGTATTCGCATCGGTATAAAACCCTTCCAGTTCTCCACTAAACACATAATATAAACGAGTGTTTAACGCTGATTGTTCAATAATGGTGTTACCGGCACGGCACGTCACCCGACGTTCTGTCTGATTAAAATAACGATCGATAAGTGCTTCTAGCTTTTGTTGATACACGTATCGTTATCCTATGTGACCAATTGAATGTAGCACCCACACCATAACAAAACTCAGTAGCACACCAACCACACCCAAAATAATACCGATTCTGGCCATTTGATTACTTTGCACATGACCAGTGGCATGAGCCAACGCATTCGGTGGCGTACTGATTGGCAGCGACATACCTAATGAAGCGGCAAAAGTCACAACCAGAATTAACGTTAACTCACCACCTAGTGGCGTGAGTGAGGCCATAGACGACCCTAATGCCGCCATAATTGGCATTAACAAGTTAGCCGTTGCGGTATGAGACATAAAGTTTGCCATTACCAAACACAAGAACGCTGCTCCGAACAACACCACATATGGTGAGTAAGCATCAAACGGAATGCTGTGTACCACGAGCCTTGCTAAGCCAGTTTTATCGAGAGCTAAACCAAGCGCAATACCACCTGATACAAGCCACAATACGTCCCAAGAAATCTTTTTCAGGTCTTCTTTATTGATGATCCCTGTAAGTGAGAACACAGCGACAGGAATCAGAGCGACGGTATAAGAGTTCATGCCATGGCTTGAGCCCATTAACCAAAGAATGATGGTCAGCGCAAAAGTGACGTATACCGCAATGGCTTTGGGCGTTTTAAGGAATTTGCCTTTGATGCTTAGCTCGATTTTCTTTTGGTCAGCTTTGTACATAAAGCCGATTAAAAACCACGCTAACGCCATCATAATAACGACAAACGGCACACCAAATGCCATCCATTCGCCGAACGTAATGAGGTTATCACCAACTAAATATTTAAGTGCGATAGCGTTCGGCGGGGTACCGATTGGGGTACCAATGCCACCGATGTTAGCGGCAACAGGGATACAAAGCGCAAACGCTATACGACCGGGGTCTTTCGGGCCAAACACAGCCAGCACCGGCGTTAAAATAGAGAGCATCATTGCCGTTGTTGCCGTGTTAGACATAAACATCGAAAAGATACCAGTGATCAGCATTAAGCCGAGCATCACAAACTTTGGGTCTTGTCCAAATGGCTTCAATAATACACGGGCTAAGTTTACGTCTAATCGATACTTAGTGGCGGCCATCGCTAAGAAGAAACCCCCCAAAAACAGCATGATGATTGGGCTGGCGAATGTCGCCATGATATCGCTGTATTTTAACAACTCACCAAAATGTTCCTGCCCATGATCAAACCTTAAAAAGATCAGCCCTTTATCCGACAACATCAACAATTGCAGAACGATGATAACAACAGACGTCGCGTAGATCGGGATGGGCTCGAACACCCAGCACAATGCCGCTAATAAAAAGATCGCGATAACGCGTTGTTGAATAATCGTGAGGCCTTCAAATGGAAACGCAGATAGCGGCATTACGAGGATAATGAAAGGAATTAAAATGGGGATAATGTATTTAATATAGGGGCGCATAGCACAAAAACTCTTCCTGAGATAACAACTACTTAGAAATTAGATTTACAGTTCTAATTTGGATCCGACAACGAATTATCGAACTCTTATCACTATCTCACTCTCGGCTAGATCAATGATTACGTAATCGCGATATCCCCTTTTTCGATTTTGTGCGCTACCTCTATGTTTGTATGTCATTTATTGTTGCAATTAAATTCAGGAAAGTGGTTTCTACGTTTCTAATCATAATCCGTTCAAGTTATTCTGGGAATTTTCAAAACAGATCTGTAACTTAAAGTCATGTCCGAAAAATCGGGGGCCACTTCTGATAAAAACGTTGAACAAGCTCACTGGGGAAATTATGAGGGGATCCGTCAGCGCCTTGTTAAGGGGGAAAACGTAATGCCGATACCTCGTTTGAATGTTACTTACAATAAACCACGCTGTATAACACATTACTTGGGAGCTATTTTCGCCCCATAATACGAACAATTCTTAAGAAGAGATTGATGATGTCCATATAGAGTGCTGCTGCACTATCAACCGCATTATCTAAGGTTTTTGGTATTCGATTTGCACGCCCCCAATCATAACCTATGTACCCGCAGAATATGATGACGACCGCCCAATCCAACCACTCTTGATGGATACCAAGCACAAATACCTGGAAGAGTTCAACGACAATAACTGCTATTAATGAAATCGCTAGCACTCCAGAAATTCTCTGGAAAAAAGCAGGGAATATTGTACCTAGCAACATCATGATGCCTGTCACTAAGCCTGTCACCTTAATAGCATCGAGAACCAGAGATGGAGAATAGTTAGATACGACCATATTTATAATAAGTCCAAAAGGGACAACTACGAAGTTGTAACCAACAAAACTAACCAGTGGGTTTGATGACTTGCTAAACAGATAGATTCCGAAGAAGCAACTTGTGAAGTAACCTATAAAAAATATCCAAGGGTTAAACGCAGTGATAGATTCGACAGGTATACTCGATACCATTAGCCAATTTACCCAAAAACCCCAACAAAGAACGGCTCCGATGGTAAGGTTATATAACCTTGAGCTTATTTCTTTTTCACCGGTATTCTTTCGTTCAAAAACATTGGATTCCATCATCTCTAATTATCCTTTCTCAATTAACAGAACATCTTACCCAAATGGCGCAAACAATTAACGTTATCAAACACCCCATACTCTGTTCTAAAAATACCAAACAGCATGCATCAATTTAATTGACACCTTGATTACAGCAATAAAGTAAAACCTTCTTTTTCAAATTTCTTCTTCACTTCTTTAATTGCAATAGGCGCTACTCGCTTGCCCCAAGCTTGGCCTATGCTAAAGCTCTCTTGGACAATGTTAGGCATTATTTTTATGCTCTTTTTCCCCAGTGATGTCTCATAGAAAGCAATAAGCTCTTCGATTTCTTGATTGGTGTAATACTTGTGATAAATGGGAGTCATCATTTGAAGAATCCATTTTTACCTCTTAGTTGCTCTTCAACCACAGAATTAACAGTTCTTTCAATTATTTCAAATTTCTCTTTGGGTATATCAGGGTTATTTTTTGATACGATTACAACCAACTGACTAGTCATCGTTTGAGACATCTGTAATCCAAGGTCAATTGAGCCGGTCATCTCGATGAGCTTAATAATATTATTGTACTTTTCTTCGGTAAGGGGCTGCTCACTAGCATAAATAATTGACGAGAAGAACAGTACACAGACGTAAATTACCTTTCTCATTGTAACCCTTTTAATTTTCATTAAACATAACTATATGAATGCCAAACTTTGCAAAATGATAATCAATCGTAAATTAAAAACTCAATACGGTAAGTGAATATTTTAGGTTGACAAATTTTCCCCTCAAGATAGTCACCAACCAGAAAATTTTCTTTTAGAATAAGAATTCATTCAGTTAATTATCATGTAAACCTTACACGACCCTCCTTATAAATAACAAGAGGTTATATAAATTTAATTATGATCAACCACTAAAATCCAACATTATCCTGCCCAATAATAGGTTATTTACAAAAAACTAAATAACATATCTAGCAATACGTATTAAAAACCTTCATATTGATAGAAAACATAACAAAAAAACCTAAAACAACCTTTGTTGTCAATTTTGTTATTTATTTAAATTTGGATAACTAGCTTGTTGCATAAGGATATTTGAGGCGTGAAATAGAAAATACTGAGTTCAAATAAGGCCACTAATCTCATATATTTACGATAAATAACAAACTTATATTTTATAAAAAACAATTTGATCAATAAGAACTTTTGTAAACTTTGAATTACATACCATAAAATTCAATCTCCTCGATAAACTTGTCATAAATCCAAATGCTCTTCCAATCTTGATTCGCAATGCATGGCATTAGCGTGTTGCATATAGACTTCCTATAAAGCCGTTGGGAAGAAGGAGTTTATATTAAAATCAGGAACGAAAAATGAACCAACAACGTCAACTAAGCTGGAAAATAGCAGCTATTCTAGGTACATCTTTTGGCTTTACTGCACACGCTGCAGAAATGGTCAGAGTCGATAATGATGCATTACTACAACAAAGTCTCGCCGCTCAGTCGAAGAGTGTTGCCCCACTAGAATTAGGTTTTTCTGAAGTAAAACGGGTGGTATTGCCCAATGGGAAAACGAAAGTCCGCTATCAACAAACTCACCGAGGTTTACCCGTCTTTGATACCTCAGTTGTCGCCACCCTTTCCAAGAACCAACCCACTCAAGTGTTCGGTTCCATGGCACAAGGGATCAGTGGAGACCTATCCAGCATCGCACCAAAGCTGAATCAAGAGCAAGCGATAGAAGCCGCACTGTCCGCTCACCGCACGTTTACCGTCGGCAAAAAGTCGATTGAAAATAAAAACGCGAAACTGATGGTGAGACTGGATGAGAACCAAGTCGCTCAAGTGGTGTATCTGGTCGATTTCTTTATCGCGTCTTCTATGCCAGAGCGCCCTTTCTACTTTATTGATGCCACGACTGGCGATGTGCTCCAAAAATGGAATGGGCTAAACCACGCTAAAGCATTAGGTACTGGCCCAGGTGGCAACCTCAAAACCACTCGATATGAATATGGCAGTGACTTCCCTAGCTTTCCCATCGACAAAACAGGCACAACTTGTAAGTTAGAAAATGAATCAGTTAAGACAGTCGATTTGAGGAACGGAACGTCTGGCAGCGCAGCCTACAGCTACAACTGTGCCGACGGAACCAACTACACCGATCATAAATACATCAACGGGGCTTACTCGCCTCTTAACGATGCGCACTACTTTGGGAATGTCGTGTTTGATATGTACAAAGAGTGGATGAACACCTCGCCGTTAACTTTTCAGCTGACGATGCGTGTTCATTACGACACAGATTATGAAAATGCCTTTTGGAATGGCTCATCCATGACATTTGGGGATGGCAAAAACACCTTTTATCCACTGGTCGATATCAACGTAAGTGCTCACGAGGTTAGCCACGGCTTCACCGAGCAAAACTCCGGCTTGGTGTACCAAAACATGTCAGGTGGCATTAACGAAGCGTTCTCCGATATTGCGGGCGAAGCGGCTGAATACTATCTGCGTGGGAACGTGGATTGGGTGGTCGGTAGCGATATCTTCAAATCGGAAGGTGGCTTGCGTTACTTTGATCAACCTTCAAAAGATGGTCGATCGATTGATCATGCCTCTCAATACTACGATGGTTTGAACGTTCACTTATCTAGCGGTGTTTACAACCGTGCCTTTTACCTTTTAGCGAATAAGTCTGGCTGGGATGTGCGTAAGGGTTTCGAGATCTTCACAGTCGCAAACCAATTGTATTGGACGGCAAACAGTACCTTTGACGCTGGTGCTTGTGGTGTTGCGAAAGCCGCAGCAGACATGGGCTATGTGGTTGCCGATGTTGAAGATGCCTTTAACACGGTAGGCGTTAACGGGAGCTGTGGTTCAACGCCACCAACTGGCAATGTATTAACGAAAGGCACACCGATTGCGAACCTAAGCGGGAATCAATCTTCAGAGAGCTTCTACACGTTCACCGTTGATTCTGCATCAAGCGCAACGGTTTCAATGTCTGGTGGTTCAGGTGATGCCGACCTTTATGTGAAATCAGGCAGTAAGCCGACAACCTCAAGCTACGATTGTCGACCTTATCGTGCTGGAAACAACGAGCAGTGTAGTGTGAGCGCTCAGCCGGGTATCACCTACCATGTGTTACTGCGCGGATATTCGAACTATTCTGGCCTAACGTTACGTTTAGATTGAGTTAGAACGAGCCTCTAAACAGGTTATAAAACGAAGAACTAACGGTTAACCGCGAAATAAAAGCCTACTCACTTTGAGTAGGTTTTTTCGTGAAACACCGTAGTAGTTAATAATATTGTAAATTATTTACTGATACGTTTATTAATTTATAAATATCTAGGTTGCTTAGGTATTGTTTTATAAAAACAGTTTAAATTGAGATCCTGTGCTGCACAACGAAACAAAAATAACTGACTAACTTTTGAACACATTCACGTTACTGATAGGTTAATCCTTATAGGGTAAATGCTCTATTAATGATAAAAATTAAAATAAGGATTATTTATGAGACCATCTATTTCTATCAGTATGGTGCTTGCAACGACAGTGGTTGGCTTCCAGTCCTATGCAAACAATATCGACACAGTAAACTCACGCTCTCTTTCGGAGAACGCCTCAGCACAAAAGCAATCTTTGGCGTTACAAATCAGCGAGCGTTATTCCGATCTTGAGCTTTCCCTAAAGGCTCAAATTTCAGAAAAGAACTTGTCCACGCCTGTCGATAAATTGAGCTCTACTCAGCCCTACTCTGCATTTTCAAGCAGGGTGCAGAAAGCGGACCTTGGTTATCGCAAGATGAAAGGGATCAACAACTTCAGCGACTCTGTGTTAGAAATTCGCATGGCCGATGAAGCGATGATTGAAGCCTGGAAGAACGGCGAAAGCCCATTATTTGCGTTTGAACCATCAGGTGATGATTCGAATTGGCAATACATTGAAGCGTATGACGTGTACGGACAGGTTCATGAACTAGATGTGTACCAAATGCCAGACGTCCCAGTGTTTGTCGTTGATAGCAACGGTGCCGAAGAGCTCAAAGCAGGCTTAATGGCAATGCAGGCTGAAATGCAGAAGCTGGGTACAACAACACAAATTAATTCAGGCTCCAAAAACACAAGCAGCAACAGTGAAAGCCGTAGCACTAAGACACAAACATTTATTGGTAAGGCTACGCGCTCCATGGCTATGTCAGAACCTGAGCCGTTGAATACCACTCAGTTAAAAAAGATTCGTTTGGCTGTAGACCAAGAACCATGGATCTCTGGCAAAGCTGAAATCTACGCCATTGTGACAGGGGTCGATTCAAGCCGCTTAGAGCCACAAATAGATCTAGTAGAAATGCCTTATCTGGACTACGACAAACAGACGTACTACCCAAATCAAACGGTCATTTTCTGGCCTCGCTACCGCTGGGGCGCTGCAGATATGATCTTAATGGAGCACGATGATGGAACAGACTATAAAGCGCTAGCAAAGCTCTTGGTTCAAGCCGCAGAAGAGATACTGAAGATGATTCCTGATCCAGAAGTTCAGGGTTATGCGATCATCCCTCAGATCACAGGCAAGATTATCGATGTGATTCCTGATGGTGTATTAGTGAATGATGATGACTTTGTGGACGTGTACTACACCTTAATGCAAAACACCTCTTATGTTGATCACCCTGGTGCCGGCGGAAATGCAGTAGCTTCGTTCGCCCCGCTGACTATCTCTCCTACAGAGTAGTTGGTACTTTCTTGATTAGGGCCTTCTCGTTTAGGGCTCGGCCACACAAGCCCTAACGCTTCGTTATTCGAGATGACTCAGCGTATATACCTTGTGTAAATAAACTTCAGGTATATACGCTTTTATCGCTTTAGGCTTTAGGCTTTAGGCTTTAGAGAGCATACAGAGAGGACTAATTATAGGGAGTAATCAAACACGATGATGTCGTCTAACAACGGACGAAATACATCTTTCAGCGCATCATGTTCTGGGTGTGGAAGATAGTTCTGACGCCCCTTTTCATCCGTAAACGTCATTAAAACTGAATGGGTATAACCTTGGTTCTTATTCTCTGGGCTATCATTTAACCCCCACTCTACTGAAGTTACCCCGTCAACCTTGTTTGGCATCGCTTCAAACAGCATCTTTAGTTTTTGAACCTCTGAAGCCTCTGCGTTTTCTTTAAACTTAATCAGTAAAATATGACGAATCATTCCTGTTTCTTTTTGAGTCATTCCTAGTCCTTTTCGAATCGTTCGTTTGTAACGCTTAGCCTTAACTAGCACGAGTAACGGTGTGAAGTTAGAGAAAAACAAAATGCCACACGTGACACAACATGCCAAGGCTGACCACTAGAGTTTATAAAATACTCAAAATCCCGACACAAAAAATGCTGCACTCAAGAGCACAGCATTTCTCATGAAAATAATAGGCACAGTTCTAACGTTAATCTCGACGACCTGTAAGCTGGATCGTTTGGTCTTGATCAACACTCTTGTGGAATTTTATTCCGCCATTATTGGCGTCATTTCTTCCTTCAAGTACTGGCTCAGATTCCACACGCTCAACCTTTACTTGATTACCTTCGATTCTCGTCATATCGAGAGTACTCGCATAAGTACCGTCAGCCGCAAAAGCCGTGTTCATTGATAAAGCCATCAATCCAAGTGTGATTAACTTGTTCATACATCACCTCGCTGTATTTTTAGTTCTTTGTTCGTTTGGTATCTGTTTTTTGTTGAAGTAACTTTAACAATCGAACATGAGCCATTCGAGGAAAAGCAAGATTTACCAAATGGAAAATCAAGGGATTAGCGAAGTTTTGACGCTGTGCTGTCTTATCAGTTTTTCACTACTACTATGATATTAGAGTCACATGATTTCTGTACGCCTAACGCACAGAGATTGCTGCTTATAAAGGAATCATTTGGAGAACCTGTGGACATCAATCTAGATATTCAAAATATCCTCGTCATCAAGCGTATGTATGAACTTCGCAATGTTGGACTGGTTGCGGATTCGCTAGGAAAAACCTCTGGGGCGATCAGCAAGAACCTCTCAAAGTTAAAGTTGCAGCTCGACGATCCACTGTTCATTCAAACCAAAAACGGGTTTGAACCCACGACTTTTATTGAAAATAACATCGAAAATTTTGAGCAAATACTAAGCAGTGTCGAAGCGATAAAACACCAAGCCTTCTGCCCTGAGTCTTATAGAGGTGATATCACCATCTACGCTAACACGCTCTTTTGGGAGCGCTACGGATCCAAACTTTACCTAACGCTTGCTAAAGAAGCACCCAATGCGCATTACTCATTCGTAAGGTGGGGAACCAATGTCAAAAACAGAATCATTGACGGTGAAAAAGCTATTGCTGTTCACTACTTTGATGACAGCCTCCCTCAGTCCATTTCACAAATGGAGATCGGAAAAGGACAAGTCGTATTCTTTGTGAGAGAAGACCATAAAGCACAAAGCTTTGAATCACTCGCCAACTATCCAATCATTCTATTTAAAACGCCGGGTTGGAATGACAATAAATACCCTATTCTCGATCGCCTTCGAAATATCGGATTTCATGTTATTCCAAAAGTGGAAGCTGATCACCCAGCAATGATCCACGATATTGTATTGAAGTCCGACTATTTTGGTATGACTCTAAACGGCACCGTACCCGAAGGCTGTAGAAGTATTGATTTACCGGAAAAGCTCATTATCGACGTCAGCTATGTCATGAGTTGTCGTCGTTCACAAAAAGACGCGCCATTGAACAAGTGGCTTTTTGATACGCTTAACTCAGTATTAAAGTAACCATAAACTTAGCGATTTAGGTTGATTTGTTAAGAGTAACTCAACAACAAGAAAAGGCTCCCACGGGAGCCTTTGTATTGGTGACTATTCGCTCGTTTTTCTAAGCTTCTTCGAGCTCTAGCTTACTATTTTTTATAGATTGTTTAGTACTTGTTTCAACCTCTTTTAGGCGGGCAGTAAAGTGCCTTAACACTGGTGGCTCATAAGTAAAATCAAGCCCCTTAACTTGCCCTGCATTCTCTTTCACTTTTTCAAACGCTTCGATGATGAAGTCCATATGAGTTTGCGTGTAGGTCGCTCTAGGAATTGTCAGACGCAATAACTCAGCAGGACACGGATGTTGTTCTCCCGTAGTCGGATCACGGCCTTGCAATAAAGAACCAATCTCAACAGCTCTAATGCCTGCTACTTTGTACAGTTCACACGCCAAAGCATGTGCGGGGAACTGACCAGCCGGAATGTGTGGAAGCAATTTACCTGCGTCGACAAATGCAGCATGACCACCCGCTTGTTGGCAGACTATGCCTATAGCTTCTAAGCCATCGACCAAGTATTGAACCTGACCGATGCGATACTCCAACCAATCTTGACGCATGCCGTCATAAAGGCCGACCGCAAGGCGCTCCATCGCACCACCCTCTAAGCCACCATAAGTTGGGAAGCCCTCTTGCACGACACACAAGGTTCGACACTCTGTGTACACATCCATGAAAGAGTCGTCTTTAAAGCACAACAACCCGCCCATCTGTACCATCGCGTCTTTCTTAGCTGACATGGCTAAGCCATCCGCGTATTTGTATGACTCACGAGTGATTTGTTCGATAGTCCAATCTTGATAACCGACTTCACGTTGCTGAATGAAATAAGCATTTTCAGCGTAACGTGCAGAATCCATAATCACAGGAATGCCGTACTTCTGAGCTATTTCATACACAGCTTTCAGGTTGGCAATAGATACTGGTTGTCCACCAGCCGAATTGCATGTAATCGTGCTCACGATATAAGGAACATTGGCAGCGCCCGCCTCTAAGATCGCCTCTTCCAATTTAACAACATCGAAGTTGCCTTTGAAATCCGCGTTCACTGAAGTATCAAATGCTTCTTTGGTATAAACGTTCCTCGCGACACAACAATTCACTTGAGTATGACCTTGCGTGGTATCGAAAAAGTAGTTAGACAAGGCGACCATTTTGCTACGGTCGAGGCCTTTTTCCATTTCACGCTTCTTAATAAGAACAGGAATATAGATCTGCTCTGCACCGCGTCCTTGGTGTGTAGGAATAGTCAGCTCATAGCCGAAGATATCCTTTACTGCATTCGCCAACGCATAGTAACTGCGGCTGCCACTGTAGGCTTCATCGCCCATTAACATCGCCGCTTGCATACGTTGTGTTATAGAACCGGTGCCACTGTCGGTCAGCAAATCGATAAATACATCGTCACTGTCAAGTAGAAATGGGTTCATGCCCGCTTCGACAATGGCTTGTTCACGATAGGCGCGAGTTGTTCTTTTTACTGGCTCTACAACGCGAATACGAAACGGTTCTGGTAGATGTTTGAAGTTTTCCATAATAGTCCCATTCAACAAATTCAACTTATAAGAAGAAAGCCAAATTCATTATTTTTAGATGTCACGAGTCATCACTATTAATTTAATTTCACGCACAACCATTCTCGTGATAATTACAATAATAATTAATAGCTATAAATAGATTATTTAATCAATACGTATTGATTAGGTTCCAATTAATAATTAACTAGAGATAAAGAGTTGTATGCACAAAAGCAAAAATAGCTGACGCATAAACTACGACATTTCTTAAAGAAAAAATTAACAGGATTGGCAAAACTCAAGGGCTCTGCTGGCGCGTGACGCCTAGAGGGTACTACTCTGAAGAAAGGTAAAAAGAGAGCTGGTGGTCTAAAGTATACCAAGCTAACAAGGTCAGCCATGTTGTTGATTGCCATTTCAGATACAAGTTCACAATATATCCCTACGTTGAAATCAAGATGAAACGAAATTTAAATATAGTGCAATGGTTTTATAAATAAAGCTTGGATAAGTATAAATGTGATCAATATTTAGAATGACAATTAAATCTGATAGCGTGTTATGTAAACTTCGAATACCAGAGGTTCATAGACTATTAAACTAGTTCAACGAGATATTTAATAATAGCAGCTATTTTTTAAATTTAATGCTTCGCTAATATAGAACGAAGATCTAGAACACTAAGTTCTGATGAGAACTAAACCTCACCAGAACAACATTATAGAAACTATCGAGGACTACTTTTTCTTAACAGCTTGCTTAATGGCCATTTCAGCGAGCTTTGGTGTCGCCGCTTTCAAAACACTTGGTGTGACCTTCTTACCAGCGTTCACTACTTTGTTCAGTTGGCCTTTAACCGACGTTCCCCGTTTCATTGCCTCCAAACGTTGGCGGTTTCTTTGCACATTATTAGCATCAGCTATGCCTTCGATTACCATCTGCTTGAGTGCTTCTAACCCAAAAATCGTCTTTTCTGGCGCAATAGCGAGCGGTAACACGATATCAGACTGCAGCAATATATGGTTGTATTCGAGTGCTTGAGCAATGCTCTTCGCTTTGGGCGATGTTGGATTACCCAAATCATAAGGCGGCTGCCACTCATCAACAGGCTTTAATCGATCGACCTGATTCACAACCGATACAACGATTGGCTTCTTACGTGAGATGTTTTTAGGATCGTCATAGAAAGCATCAAACTTGCCCTTCAATTGCTTATCCAGTTCACGAGCCGATTGATTGGCTTTAAGAACCCAAAGTACAACATCGGCTTGGGTCATCTCTTTAAGCATCAGAGCTTCGGTTTTGGCATTGCCATCCAGCCCTTGAAGATCAACAACTCTAACATCATTGTCATCGACAAACGCGTTGTATACGGTTGAAGTGTCGGTTGATGGCAGTACATCCACTTCAGCTACCAACTCTTGCTTAAGCGCATTAATCAGTGAGGATTTCCCAGAGCTTGTTTGCCCTACTAGAACAATTCTTACTGGCTCTAATTCTGGTGCAAAGCGCTGTTCATCTATTTCAGAAACATCCGACGCTCTTAGTGCTTCATCTTCAATGCTAAAACGTCCACTATAGAGATCAATCGCCACAGCGGCCACCTCATCTAACAAGGCTTGCTTGGCAGCATATTGCATGTCCTCAACCACACCTCTTGTCATTGAAGAAGTCGCCTGTTCACGGCCTAAATCCGAAATGACTTTCAGGGGGTTCAAATACAGGTTTTTAAGATGATTACCCCAAATGGCAGCTTTAATGATCTTATGTCCTAGCTCGCCATATTTGTCATAGGCTTCGTAGCCCGCTTTGATATAGGAAACCTTGAGATATTCAATACCTGGTATATGTTCTCGCACCACCAACTTATAGCGTCGGCTCACCTCTTCGAACAGCTTCAGTCCTTCTGGAATAGAGAAGTCGAGTGATTTCTTGTCAAACTTCGTGGCGACAAACTCAAGAACTTCTAAACCGGTTTGGTCTAGATTGCCCCACTCTATGTCGATCATTAATTGTTGCCGCACGTGAAGTTTCGATTCATTCCAGATCGACAGCTCTTTTTGAGACCAATCAATAGAAGCTTTAACAAGCGCATCGTCGATGTCAGTCTTCTTAAGCAATGATTCTACTTGAGGTTCATCATCGCTCTCTTTATTCAAAGAAGAATCGCTATAGGTCGATTTGTGCGAAGAGCGACTAGAAATGTATAGAGGAACAGAGAATAGTAAAGTACTCACCGCAATCGCAATGGACATTTCCAGTAGGTAACCATATTTAATCGCCAAGAAGAGACCAAAACCCATCATGATAATGCTTGGGAAGATAGCCGAAATCAGGGTAATGCCCCAGCGGCCACTCGATAGCACCGCCAGTAATCGAAATAGGTTTCTAATTTTCTTCATAGCCCGACGCCGCCTTTCCTTTTTTCAGGGATTCTTTGTAGATCTTCTGCATCTCTTGTTCAGAGACTTCTTCACCTTTGTTCTTATGATAGAAGTAAAAACACGCCGCGCGACCTAAACCATAAGAAGTGCCGAAACTCATTGCCGCTGCAGCAACCGCGCCCACAGTTTGACCATAAACTGGAATCAGCTTTATCAACTGTCGAGTGCCCAGTTTCATTCCGTATTGCAAAGCGAAGCTGCTTCCCAGAGTTCCTATCAATTCACTAAAGACTCTCTTATTCCATTCGACCCCATATTGATTGGCCAAGCTATGAAGCATTTTCGCTTGAATCGCAGGCACAGACACCAAACCAACACCTGGAATCAGGTCACTCGCGGCAGCGCTTCCTGCATACCAAAGCACTTCGTTTTCGACTTGATCAAAATTCGCTTCTTCTTGAGTCGAGTGTTCTTTGTCTATCACCATCATCCCTATCACAGGGAGTATTGTCGTCAACTGTTCTATCAGGGTGTCATAGTTATAGATGGGACTGCTGTTATAAGTAGAGCCGTCATCAGTTTCAAAATCGACGGCCACCGAAGAACAGTCCTTGCCCCAAACCTTTTCAACTTGATTGGTGTTGAATCGAATTTGCCTTGTGCGATCGGTCTCTTTAGAGGACAGCACAGCAGTATGAACGAGAAGTAAATGCTCAATCTTCTTCTGCTTTTTAACCTGTTTCAGGGCAGACAGCACAGATGATTGTTCGGGTTCATCGGCTTTCATCACTACGACTAGCGCATTGCCCGCTTGACCAATCTCTTCTAAATCGTCTTTAGGATCATAATCGGCCTCTCCCAAACCACGAGTATCAAGAAACCGCATTACTGGCTTGTCTTGAGGAAATTCATATGACATTGCAGTCATCGTGCAAGGAGCAAAACCGTTACCCACCTCAACGGAAGAATTGCCAGTCACGGCTTGAATGAACGATGATTTTCCAGCCCCCGTTTTGCCCAAAAGCCACAGCGTCGGTAGATGTTTACGCTGATACTCCTGAGCCTGAGTGAGATCTGGATTCTTACTGGGATTGATGAAATCTTTTATTTGATCAAACATGGTTAAGCTAACGCTCACTTGATAATGAAATTCGAGTTGATGACAATGCAATACTGACTTATATAATCACAAATCCTATTAGACTTATGTTTGTTCAGTCGCACTGGTTTACAATACCTAAACACTTGTTTTTATGTGTGCGCTTTTTCAAGAACGTGTATCACCACATTGATTCACGTATCGAACGAACAACAAATACAGAGAAGTAAAAGGTAAGTATGGAACAAATTTATTTAGCGGGTGGCTGCTTATGGGGTGTACAAGAGTTTATTAAGTACGTTCCTGGAGTCATCAGCACCGAAGCTGGCCGTGCCAATGGCACTTCTCGAATAACGCAAAATGATAATACCCCAAATACCTATGATGGTTACGCTGAATGCGTACAAATCGATTTTGACCCGAGTATCACGTCGGTAACGATTCTGATGAAGCACCTGTTTGAGATTATTGACCCATACAGCGTGAACAAACAAGGCATCGATGTAGGAGAAAAGTATCGTACTGGCATTTACAGTCTCAACGATGGACATCTTGCCGAAGCCAAGCGCTATATTGCGTCGCGTGATGATGCAGACCGAATCGCTCTAGAGATACTGCCTTTAATACATTATGTCGCCAGTGACGACATCCACCAAAACCACCTAAGTCAATTCCCAGAAGATCATCATTTGTGTCACATCCCTTGGGATCTGCTGCATAAGTATAAATCACAGTAGTCACGACGTAAGATTGAGATGGTCACGACCTAAGATCGATAAAGCCTCAACAGATATTACCCGTTGAGGCTTTTTAGATGTTAACGGCTAATACAGCTATCTTGAATTTATTTGATAGCCCAGACCGTTAAGCATTAAAACGTTAAGCAATAAGCTACTTCGTTGTATTCTCAAGCACGTAGTCCGGACCCGCCGTTTCAGCCGTCACAACGGAAAGTTTCGACACATCGGCACCTTCGCCTTGGTAAGCATTCATGCCGTTAGTAATAGTCACTGCCGGCAACTCGACTGAGTAGCTTGAGATCTGCTCAGAATCCGTCACTTGACCTACGTACGTTTCATCAGTGTATGTAGCATCAACTAATGGGAAGTCGTTTGTTGCGCGTACACTTACAAAGTCAGGTGATAATGAATTATCAACCACGTTGTTGCTAAACGCGACATCAACACCTGCATAGATGTTTTCCACTTCTGCGTTATTGAACAGGCTTACACGATGGCTTTGGTTGCCATACACAATGCCCCACTCTGTATCCACAAGAGAGTTATTCTCGATCGTGATATTTTTAGGTGTCCATTGCTTGTTAAGCTCTTTTCCTTTGACCGACTGATCTAACTGTTCGCCATTTGCAACATCGATGATGCCAGTATTGATAACAATACCGCCGCGTAAGTCAGCATTACCTTCAATTAGACCATCACGACCACGCGTGTTAGCAATGTAGTTGTTGCGGATAACATGGTCTTCATCATAAATACGAACACCGCCAGTTAGACGCTTTCCGTTACCAAGGATCATGTTGTTTTCAACTTTATTTCCTTTACCGTGACGAAGTGAAATTAGAGCAGTACTTTGAAAAATCGTGTTGCCTGAAATCGTGTTGTCACCCGACTTAATAGAAATAAGTTCACGCTCGCCATCCATATCAATCATTAGGTTGTTAACAAACTTAGAGCTCGAATCCCATTGTGAAGCCTTAGAATCACCGATGCGGATGGCTTCCCAGCTGTTGCCGTTATAACGAATCGCTTCTTTGATGTCGAACTCATTAAATTGGTTCGGTTTCTGATCCATGAAGATGTTATTCGCGATCAGGTGATTATCTGATGTGTCATCTTTTTGTACACCAATCAGCGTCCCGCGTTTTTGTTTACCTTCGAAACGGTTATTGATTACCTTGCCATCTTTGCCCCATAACGAAACCCAAAGGTATTTTGGATATTCAGAGCGGCGATCGTCTGGTTCGTATGTGTAATCGTGGTTGAAGTAGTAGAACGTTGAGTTCTTAAGCGTGTTGCCATTACCCATCATACGCACAGCACCAAATCGTTCGTTTGGACCACCTTCAGTAAACACTAAACCATCTAGTGTGACGTCATCACCTTTAAGTTCAAACTGAATAAGGCCAGTAATCCAAGCCGAACCCGCTTGCTCAGCTCTAATAGTGATATCGTTCGCGGTAATAGTCACTTGACCTAAATTCGCGTATTTACCACTAGGGATAACGACTTCGTCGCCATCTTTTAAATTTTCAAATTGTGCTTTAAGCGCAGCCACTTGTTCGTCTGAAGCAACGGCCAACGTATTCCCATCAACCTCGTTTAAGCGGTCACTACTCAATAAGTAACTACGATCGATTTCGCTAATAGCAGGCGCTGCTTGTTCAGCCACGTCGATCACTGGTGCCGCTGTATCTTGGCTTGTACAGCCCGTTGCGAAAGCTAACGTGAACGCGCTAATAATACTTACCGAAATTAATTTTTTTTTCATCGTACATCTCACATTGAATCTTGGATTATCAAATTAACGGCCACCCAAGTAGGTGGCCGATGTATTAACACTCTATGTTTGAGTATCTATTTTTTAGAATCTTATAGGCGTTAGCTTTCAGCAGAGGTAACTTCGTCGTTTTGTTGCTCGACTTTGTCATCAACCGCTTTCACCAGAAGCAAACCAACAGAGAATACAATCGCACCACACAGAACAAACACCATGCGTCCCCACATAGGGTTCGGCAGTACGAACATTGTCATTACGCCCACACCCGCCACTGCGATAAGTGAACCCAACATACGACGTTGCTTATTATCCAGTTTCTTCTGCTCGTTACTTTCAGCAACTAATGGTGTCGCTAGGTTGTTGAAGAACTTGTCTACGTCTTTCTCACGGTGCTCAGCAAGAGGCTTGTAGAACAGTGTTGATAGAACGAAGAAGCCAGCAGTAAATACGATGTGGCCAATAAGGCCGATAGCCACTTTAAGGTCAGCCCACTCACGGCCAGTTAGCTCGTTCAGACCGAACCAGTTTTGAACCATATCCGCTGTGATAACAAAACCTACGAAGTAAGAAACCACACCACCAACAACTAGCGTACCCCAACCAGCCCAATCCGGTGTTTTACGGATAAAGAAGCCACAGAATGCAGGAATTGTCATAGGGAAGCCGATCAGTGCGCCCACATACATCATCGTATCGAAAAGGCTCAATCCTTTAAGAGAGTTGATGAACAGTGCAACCAAGATGATAGCGATACCGAAGAACGTAGACGTTAGCTTAGAAACAACCATCAGCTCTTTCTCTGTCGCTTGAGGACGAAGAATCGGCTCGTAGAAGTTCTTAACAAAGATACCTGAGTTACGGTTTAGACCAGAATCCATTGAAGACATGGTCGCAGCAAACATAGCGGCGATCAGAAGACCAACCATACCGGCAGGCATGTACTCTTGAACGAAGTATAGGTAAGCGAAATCAGCAGATTTGCTGCCTGCTTCTGGGTAAGCAGCCGCTAAATCAACACCTTGACCCGCCATAAACCAAGATGGCATAAACCAAATGATTGGACCAAGCGTCATAAGGATACAAGCAAGCAGTGCGGCTTTACGTGCATTGTTAGAGTCTTTAGCCGCAAGGTAACGGTAAGAGTTCAACATGTTGTTGGTAATGCTGAATTGCTTCAAGAAGATGAAGACTGCCCAGATACTAAAGATGCTTAGGTAGTTAAGGTTGTCACCTGTGATGAATGAATCTGTTGGGAAATCACTAATGATCTGCGTAACGCCGCCACCGTGGTAAATCGCAACCACGGCACACGTCACCGTTACCGCCATGATAATAACCATCTGCATGAAATCAGATGCGATTACTGCCCATGAGCCACCCGTTACTGACATCACCAGTACAACCAGACCAGTTAGGATGATTGTCGTTGTCATATCAAAGCCAAAGATGCCAGATGCGATGATCGCAAGACCGTTCAACCAGATACCAGCAGAGATAACACTGTTTGGCATGCCCGACCAAGTAAACACTTGCTCGTTCACTTTACCAAATCGCATACGAATTGCTTCAATTACCGTAACCACACGCAGTTGGCGGAACTTCGGAGCGAAGTAAAGGTAGTTCATTAGGTAACCGAAGGCGTTAGCAATGAAGATAATCGCTACTGCAAAACCATCAGTAAAGGCTTTACCTGCCGCACCAGTAAATGTCCACGCACTGAACTGGGTCATAAATGCTGTTGCACCTACCATCCACCACAGCATGTTACCTCCCCCACGGAAGTAATCGCTAGTTGTACTTGTAAATGTTCTGAACATCCACCCTATCGCAATTAAGAATAGGAAGTAGATGCCTACTATCAGGGTATTGAGTTCCATCTTTAGACCTTTTATTTATGTTTTTCTGTTAGGTGCACTATAGATAGATGATAGCCACATTTGTACTACAATAACTTAAATGCGTGACAGCGATCTTAGACTATTACCATCAAATAATCATACAAGTGATCGAGTTCAAAGTTGCATCGAACAAGAGCGAAATTCATCAACATAGTGCAAAGTCTGGCACTCTCCCCCCATATGACAGGCTAAAACTCTATAAAACCCCAATTAAATGTGAATAAAATCACACAAAAATGAAAATCAGTCATTAAAAGAATTCAATCGTTACAAGAAAAATAACAAATCTAACGAAGAAAAAACACTCAATATAATTTTTAAAAATCATTAAATCCAACACATTTGTATTACAAATAATACAATACCTACGTCCAAATACGTATGAAAAAGTTCCCTTCAATAGACAGTCAATAATGAAAACTTGAAAACCAGTAATAGCTGCTGACAGTCATCCATGGAAGTGAAATGCTTTTAACACACTGATTACACTTTCCCCCGTCCAATAAAAAAGGTGTCATTATGAAGAAATACATCCCAATATTGATTGCTCTTAGTACGATGTCTTCTATGAGTTACGCAGCCACCCGAGAAGATGCTGTTGATTATCTTCAGATGCGAAAAGGCGCTGCTTATCAAGTTAACCACTCAAAGCCATTTACTGGGCAATTTGAAGAGAAATTCGATAACGGCCAAATAGCCACTCAAGCTCAGTTTGCTGATGGCTTAGAGCTTGGGTTAGAAACCAACTGGTATCCAAATGGCCAGATCGCTTCTAAAGTGAATTACGAAAAGGGTGAATTACAGGGCAAAGCTGAGGCCTGGTACCCGAATGGGCAGAAAAAAGCAGAGCTCAATTATATCGATAACAAATTATCGGGTGATGTCTCTCGATGGTATCCAAATGGCGAACAAAGCCTTACTGCGAAATACAGTAACGGACAACAAGACGGGCTAGTAACGGATTACTATCCAAATGGTAACAAGGCAAGTCAAGCCAAATTTGATGATGGTGAAATTGCAAATGGGACATTAACTCGTTGGAATCAAAACGGAGATAAGGTTGAAGAATTGACCTTTAAAGGCCACAAAATCACATCTAAACAGGTATGGATGCCTACACAAAGTTAGCGCTATCGCAACGATACCCACAGCAATGGGCATTCATGTCACTACGCGTGAGCGCCTATTGCTTTCGAAACCCTCTTAAACGCATTATTTTCGTCGCTGACCAATACAAGTTGTACCTTCAAACACGCGACTGTTCATTTCACTCATCACTAAAAGTCACCACTAGTAATAAAAGCATCATCAATAGATATTGAAAATAAATAATATTTAACTTGCGAATAGCCTTTTGTTAAAATATTGTAAGCAAACGTTTACCTTGCGAGTCAGATCTCATTATGCAGCTCGTAGACGAGAGAAACGCGATTTCAAATACGTTATTGAGTCATATTGCTTTGGTGCCCGTCCATGAAAATTAAAACCTCCCTATTTAGCCTTACTTGTTTGTCCATATTGTCACTGATGATTGTTGTATCATTCACTGAAATGGCAAACCTCAAACTGATTAAGTTAGAGAAAACGCTGATCAAAGTTAAGTCGCTTGAAGTCTCTATGCTGCAACTTAATCGAACAGAATTAGAATTTTTGATCAGCCACGATCAATCACTTCAGCCAGTATTCACCAAGGAATACTCAAACTTTCAGAAATTGATGGGAAGTTTTTCTGTTCTACTTGATGAATCAGACATTGTCGTTTCAGAGTTAGACAAACTGAAAATGGAAGTTAAACAATACAATAAAGATTTTTCTTTGATGATAAACGCCATTGATCGAGACCCAACACAAGTGGCGGGGCTAAAATCAGAAATGAAAACATTGTTTGAAGACATCATTTCGATATTCACGGCTGTTGAACGCCGCCTGGAAGAACAAGTAGAGTCGATTCAACAAACCATTACCACTTTCATTATTAGCTCCCTAATAACCGTAGCAGTAATGCTTCTCGCACTTTCATTTGGTATTTCATCACGTGTAGCGAAAAAAATTGCATCATTGAACTCGGTGATGCTTGTGGTCTCCCAACAACGCGACTTTACCGTAAAGGCAGAAGAGAGCGGTTCAGATGAAATTGCTGATATTGCGAAAGCTTTTAATATTGTACTGTCAGATATTCGTCAGCTTGTTGGGCAAGTACAAGGATCTATCCAACAACTAGGTAATATTTCAAATCAGCTACAACACGACGGAAGGCTCGTTGAAAGCGCCTTAAACAAACAACAGCTACAAACAGAAAACATTGCGACCGCGATAAACCAGATGGGCAGTAATATCCAAAGTGTTGCGATAAATAGTGACAACGCATCATCCAATGCACAAACCAGTTTCGCAACGGCTAATGAAGGCTTGAATGACGTCGCATTTACCAGAGACACCATCAATACTCTTTCGACTGACCTAGTAAGCGCCAGCGAAGAAGTAAATCGCCTCTCTGTTCATTCAGAAAAAATCAATACCGTATTAGAAGTCATTAAAGACATTGCAGAGCAAACTAACCTCCTCGCTCTCAATGCAGCAATCGAAGCAGCTCGTGCTGGAGAACAAGGGCGCGGTTTTGCAGTAGTGGCTGATGAAGTGAGAACCTTAGCAGGGAGAACACAGCTTTCTACTGAAGAGATCTCCAATATTATTCAAGGGGTTCAAGACCAAACCCAAACGGTGGTTAATACAATTCAAAACTGTTGTGAAAAAGGCGATAGCAGTGTCAACTCTTGTGAAAAAGCGCACTCAAGACTCACATCAGTAATCAAGGATATGGAAACGATTCTAAACAACAGTTTAGAAGTGGCCAATGCAATGCAAGAACAAAGCGATGTTACATCAGAAATCATTGACAACGTAAGTTCGATTAAACACCTTACACTCGCTAACGTAACGGTCGCTTCAAAGAATGCCGCCTCCGCAACATCGGTTGTAGAACAGACCGCATCTCTTGAACGTGCGGTCATAAACCTCAAAACTTAATCGCTCTATACATCATTCACGGTTACTGAATGAATCAGTGGGTGCCCTTCTTATCGATAGTCTGTATCTGTAGATCAAACGATCAATACAAATTTTAGGCAAAAAAAACGCTCATGTTGCCTGTATCAACATGAGCGCAAAGGTAGATCTTCACTACCATCTCCTACCTTTCTAAAGGAAAGCAGAAGTTATAATTAGAATAGTTGGGAGCAATAATCAAAATGCTCTTACAAGCACTTCAACGATTTCTTCTTTTTCATCAGTTTAGAGCGACTATATCCAATCGTTCTAACTCCGATCTCTATAGCAGGCTGTGTAACTGCCTTGCCTACTACACTTCAAACTTTTTTGATTGAGGCTTTTTATCCCCTCACGGCAAATACATCGTACTTTTAGGTATGTTAACTTTTAGACTATCTTCGCTTTTAAACTATCTTCGCTTTTAAACAAAGCCTTAGCCTTAAAACCATCATCCCAATGCAGCTATGAACCATAAGTTCATCCATTCACGTCGGTAGTCACTTAAAACTAACCGACAGAATCACTACCTAAAACCATACAGATGCATGTGCATCTATTTAACGTTCTGACGATATGTGTTACTACATAAAGTTAGTAAATAATAATGTATTACAAATAAAAATGACAACTAAAGATTCAATTTTTTGCTGTAGCGCACATTTATTGATAGACAAAAACTCAGAAAATCAACATAACCTGAAAAATAACCATTAAAAAACAAAGGTTTAATTTAAACCCTAACTTTGTAACCCTTTGTAAATAGTGGTTTTATCATGACAACACGATCTAATTCACAGAACCTCACCATTCTAATCGCTAGCATATTTGTAGTATTTTAATTCAAAAGAAAGAGAAACCCTACACACGAAAACAAACGTCATCGCATTGAGCGTATAACTCCGCTTTACCTAAAAGCCGGCGTTGCTAGGGAAAACCCTGAATGGTGAAACTGGCAACTGAGACAGACTTTAGCAAGTTCACAATGAAAAAGAACTTAGCGGAAATATGGGCTCAGCGCGACGTAGAACGACTTTACCCAAAACTTTAATCCCAATACAACAAAGGGCTCAACGTTGGTCCTTTATTAACCATTTTTTATTTAGATACAGTGGAAACAATAAAATGATAAAAACGAATAAAGTAACGCTTGCAGTATTAGCAACTCTTTTTGCAGGCAGCGTGTCTGCGGCATCACTAGATTTTCGTGAAGAGTACAAGCACGATTCGGAAGAATGGGCTGGTCGAGTGAAAATTGGTGGTAGCACAGGTAATCATTACTACGGCGTAGAAATGAAGCACAAGGGTAACCTAAGCGAACTTCAACGTGGTGATAACGAATTTGAATACGGCTACCACTTCAAATTCGATAACAACTGGCGTGTAACAACTTCAATGCCGATTACTTTCGGTGATGAAGCGGTAACTTACAAACCGCAAGTACGTGTTCAATACAAATTTGATTCAGGTGTAACAACGAAACTTCGTTACCGCCATGAGTTCCGCAATTATGCATCAGGTAAAACTTCAACAGGCCTTGATGGTAAGCAACACGACTCATTAAATGCCGGTAAAATTACGGGTAATATCGATTACAACTGGAACGCTTGGCAGTTTGGCTTTGAAGCAAACTACAAAGAAGATTTCTTTAATGACGAATGGAAAATGGGTAACAACGGCGAGTACGAGTGGGACTACAACATGAAGATCGGCTACAAAGAAGCAGATTGGAGCTGGCGCCCATACGTAGAATTAGGCAACGTTCAATGTACAAGTGATACGGTGTGTGACTCAAGCCGTCAACTACGTAGCCGTGTAGGTATTACTTACAGCTTTTAAGCTGTTCCCTATATGAAAAGTCTAAGATGATAACTGCCTAATTTTCTAAGACCCAAACAAAAGCCAGCATAATCGCTGGCTTTTATGCTTTCAAATCAGTTCAGTCAACAATGATTCAAATAAGGGAACAAATGGCTTCCCTAGTGACTGATCCTATATAAAAATGATAGTGTCACTTCATCATTCGGGACCACTCGTTTCTGTTGAGCCAAAAATAGCTCCGCTGTTGAAACTGCATCAGCTAACGCATTGTGGCTGTTATACTCAGGAAGACCATACCTGTCACGTGTGCCTGCCAAAGTTAAATCTACCTCTTCATGATTACTGATCGCTTTCTCCATAGATTTTTCAATACACAATGTATCTAACCAAAGCAAAGGCACCGTTCTCAATCCGTAACATCGAAGTAGATATTGACTAATGAACTTCTCTTCTACAACACAAGCATGCGCAACAATGATTTTACCTTTTGCGGCTTCAAAAAAGGTCAGCATGGCATCATGAATTGACGCGCCCTCTTCCAACATTTGCGGCGTAATGTGATTAATAACCGCGGTTTCTGCGTTGATCTGAGAGTCGTTGTTAAGATAGATGTGTTTGGCAGATGCCAAATCAATTCGCCCCTTAACCACATCAACCCACCCCATCGATAAAATCAGATCTTGTTCACTGTCTAAGCCCGTCGTTTCAAGATCTAACACAATATACTCACTATCTTTAGCCAAATCCGCCATCTCTGGACACGGCTGTTCAACAAGATCGTGTAATGCTTCAGGCAGTTTAACCGTATTTAGGTATTGCTTTCGCTTGCGCTTGACTCGCTCAAGCGGATGAAAATAATTTAACAATGCTCTCATTAGCGCGCTCCGAAACGAATCTTCGCCGCCTCTTGGAGATCAGCTATGATCCTAAAGGCATCTTTCAAGTGCTTACGTTCAAAGCTACCAAAGCTATCAGGGTTGATGTTGTTGTCTGGTACCTCCCCATTCTTCAAAGCTTCAAGTTGATGACCAAATCGGAAAGATAAAATGAACTGATACGCACCCAGAATGTTCTTGAACGCGTCATCACTGAGCATACCTTTCTCGTTCGCAGCTGCAAAACGCTCGTCGGTTGCAGACAAATCACATTCAACGGCTAGCCCGTATATACGTGCGAGATCGATAATCAGGTTAATCGCGTATTTCTTCACATTGAGCGTTTTCTTGTTCTCTCCCGACTTCTCTAACACCAAGCTGTTAAAAATGCCCAATGGTGGATTAGTGTTCACCGCATCTTTCACCAACGTGCTCAAAAATTCTCGATTATTGCGAATATTGGAGTGCAACTCATCACGAAGAATGCCCTCAAATTCACTGTTGCCGTAAATAGTGCGAATTTCAAGGAAAACACTGATATTGAGTAGACGCTCATATTCAGGGTTTGCTACCCACTTCTTGTAGTAGTGCTTCCAAACACCCAGTGGCTGACACCACTTTGGCGTCGCAGCCATGAATTTTCCTGGGCATAACGGATAGTCACAACTTGCCAATCCATTTGTTACCATCATCGCTAAATGCTTGAAATAAATACGGTCACTGTCGGTTGCATCGTCAGAAAGTACAATCGCGCTGTCTTGATCCGATAACATGTGTACTTCATTGCGAGCGTGAGAACCCGCAACAATCCAAGAAAAGTCACAAGGTGGTGGGCCTAACTTGTCAATTGCTATCTGAATTAATCGGCGGGTGTAGGCATCCATAATCATGGTCATTACCTTACCCACTGTTTCCGGTGCAACTTTACCTTCCACCAGCGCTTCAAATATAGCTTGTCGTTCCGAGGTAAATGAAGACATGGTTTTCACACTGCCCGCGTATTTGATTTTCTCAATCAAGAAAATGGCTTGAACACGGTGGTTTTGAACCAAGTGAGACGTGGTAAGAAGCCCAATGACTTTGTTCTCTTTCACAACCGGCAAGTTGCGAATATTAAACTGCATCATAATAGACGCGGCGTGTAGCACTAAATCGTCCGGTTTAACCGTAAGAGGAGAATGCGTCATCACCTCAGAAATAAGGCTATCAGTACTGACACCATGAGCGATCACTCGCTTAGTCATATCTCGGTCAGTAATTAAGCCTACAATCGACTCATCCTCATAAATTACCGCACAGGGTGAGCGTTGATGAAGCATTTCAACCGCGACCGATTGGATGGTTTGCTGAGACTTAACAATTGCCACCTGTCCGCTTGCGACTTCTTCAACCTTACGAATGAACAAACCTTTCTCTTTGTTTGACCAAACCACATCCAGTGCCGATTTCAAACGAACTTGGGCCTGTGAAGCAAAATGCTCAGCACAACTTGGAAAAGCTTTGAAAAGTGTTTGAAGCGCCGAGTGTGGAATAACATAAAGTAAGGTGTTTTCAATTGCGACAGCTCTATAGCCTTTATCATCATTAACTTCAGAATCTAAGAACGTGAAGCCGAACAGATCTTCACTGCCTAACCGTGCACGAAGCACACCGTCCGATTTTCTTTGCTCCATAGATCCTGTTCGAATGATATAGAGCGACTTTTCTTTTCCTGACTCGCATAGATCGACGACATCCCCTTTGGCTAGATAGGTAATCTGAACATTAAAAGCGAGGTCACGAAGCGCTTCTTTAGGGATCTTATCAAAAGGGTCTATCTGACCGATGAACTGAAGAATATTTGGCAATAGAGACTGAGGCATATAATCACACTCGCATTAATTTGATTAGTATTATTATATAACTAACAATGCTGGTTACTAGCGGTTTTAGCAAAACAACGCACATAAGACTAAATATTGGACATCGGTCAAGTTTTCATCAATTTTGGATGAAAAAAAAGCACGTATTAAACGTGCTTTCAATAGATAACTGTCTGTAGTAACAGCAATTTTAGGTTGACTCCACTAGGTATCCAGAGCAACGCTCGATAGAAACGGCTAAGACCTTAGAGTTGAAACCTCACCCAAAACACTAAGCTAGCTTGCTACTGGCAATCTGTGGTTAGTATCTAATAGATGACTTGCAGAAGCTTGGCGTGCTTTATCACTGTTACCCGCCATGATTGCTTCATAAATTTGACGGTGTTCATTAATACACGTACTTCCCTCTTCTGAAGAATGAGAAATGAAGTTAACAAACATTGTCGTTAAGATATTGCCAAATGGAAGGTAAAAGTCATTACCTGTTGCATTAAAGATGAGGCTATGGAATTTCATATCAATATCTAGCCAACTGTCTTGGTTAAACTCTTCAGCACCTGATATTTCTACCATCTGTTGGAAAATGCCCGACAGTTCAATGCGTTGTTCAGCGCTCGCGAACTGAGCAGCCAATGCACATGCTTCTGGTTCAATCGCGCGACGTAAGCCCAAAAACTGATGACAGAATTGGTCTGTATCTGCCAAACCATCCATCCATTCGATCAATTGCGGGTCTAAAAAGTTCCAGAACGCACGGTCAACAACGCGAGTACCGATCTTTGGTCGAGATTCTAGTAGGCCTTTTGAAGTAAGAAGCTTAACCGCTTCTCTTAATGCAGTCCTACTAATTCCAAATTGCTCACACAGAGCCATTTCACCAGGAATGATAGAGCCTTGAGGCAAATTGCCCGACAAAATACCACGTGCGATTTCACGTGCAACTTGCACATGAAGGCTTCGCTTAGAGCCTGAAATCGAATTGAAAGAGCCAGCCATGTGTCTACTTACTTATTAGATATGTATTATTTAACTCGGACTATAGCACTGATTTATATCTGCACCAACTAAGTATAAGAATAACGTGAGGTCACGAATGATATAGGCTAGCGAAGATTTTATGAATTTTATAAGTATTTAGTTCATCAAACTAATTAAAAACATTTATTCATACAAATGGTTCTTATTTACACCATTTTTTGTATGCGCAAACTCACAAAACGACTCTTACTCTCACTATTTATGTCGTTGATGATCAGTTTTGAGATGACTATCCTTGAATACTGCAAGTGTTATTGTATGATTTATTAACGCAAATGATCTACAATATAGGCGACTGTGATGTTTAACGATTTAAAAGGCAAACGCATTCTAATTACTGGCTCTACTGCTGGTATGGGCTTAGCTACAGCACGTATTTTCGCAAAGTATGGTGCAAAAATTGGTATCAATAGTCGTGCTTCTAGCCCAAAAGTTGATGACGTTCTTGCCGAACTCAAGGAGCTTGGTGGCGATGTTGCATTTTTCCCTGCGAACTTGATGGAAACATCGGATTGCGAAAAATTAGTTAACGAGTTCACCGAACACTTCGGTGGGATGGATGTGTTGATCAATAACGCAGGCGGTCTTGGCGGTCGTGCCAACCTAGAAAATATCGATGACGAATTTTATGAACGAGTAATGAACCTAAATGTTCGTTCTGCGTTAATGACAACCAAATTCTCTATTCCTCACTTACGTGCGTCTGCCGCAGAGTCTGGCCAAACATCGTGTGTTATTAGCACGGGTTCGATTGCTGCTCGTGAAGGTGGTGGTGTGGGTGCTGGTGTATATGCCGCATCGAAAGCTTGGTTACACGATATCCATCGGAACTGGGTAAAAGAATTTGCTAAAGACAATATCCGTTTCAACATAGTTTCACCAGGCACTATCGATACCGCATTTCATGATGGCAAAAGCGATGAGCTAAAGTCGACCATTGCTAGCAATATCCCTATGGGTCGCTTTGGCAGTATTGAAGAAGTAGCACCTACTTTTGCTTTCTTTGCCTCACATGCTTGCAGCGGTTACATCACAGGGCAAATTCTGGATGTTAACGGCGGACAAATAGCGCCCTAGATCCCTAATTAAAAAGGCGAGCAAAATTAGTTTTAGCAAGGTCACAAAGTTAATAAGATCGCAGAGCGATATAAAGTCGCGAAGCTAATAAGATCACACAGTTATATAAGCGCATTACATTTGGTCAAAGACCTTAGTAGATGAGGGAAAACCTCACACAACATAGACGTATACACTGACATAAAAACGCCAGATTCGTCTGGTTTTTTTTGTTTTTTTAAAGTTTCAATTTCAGGTGGTTTAAATGTCAATATTTACATTGGTGGAAGATTCAAGCCGCCGAATTCATGTTCAAGTGGCGAGACAAATTGCTCGTAAGATCTTGTCTGGCGAGTTAGAAGAAAATCAGAAGTTACCCAGCGAAATGGAGCTGTGCGAGATCTTTGGAGTGAGCAGAACTGCCCTTAGAGAATCCACCAAGCTGCTTTCTGCAAAAGGACTCATTGAATCAAAGCCCAAAGTTGGCACTCGTATCAAACCGAGAACACAATGGCACTTCTTAGATCCGCAATTACTCTATTGGATTCAAGATTTAGAAGACACCAAACCTTTCTTGTCTCAATTTTTGGGTTTAAGAAAAGCGATAGATCCAGAAGCATGTGCATTGGCGGCAACCAACGCAACCGTCGAGCAGCGTAAAGAACTCTCTATTCTTTTCCAAAAAATGACTCTAGCGGCTAACGCCTATGACTATGAAGAGTGGACAACGCACGACCACCTATTTCACCAGACGATCTTCTTATCGACTGGCAACCAGTTTTACATCCCGTTCGCAAACATCTTGTCGACAATCTTCAAACAGTTTATCGACCATTCAGCAGAAGGTGGTCGCTTCTGTTTAGAAGAGCATAAAGCAATATACGATGCGATCATGTCAGGCAATGCCAAGCAGGCACGTGTAGCCTCTCAATTATTACTTGATGATGAAAACCAAAAATTATCTAAGGTTGAATTAGCGTTCGCATAACCGAAGTTTACTTGAGCTGATTTGTGTTTAGATTTCTAATTAGACACGAATCAACTCATATTCGACTGTCTACGGTGCCCTAGCCGTCAGTTTTACTTTTACGATTAGTTTTGCTTAAACAATCAATCTTGTTTTGGCTCTCAGTCTTGTTTAACCATCAATTACCGTAGTGTTTCATCTTTATACGTTGAACTCAGGTCATCTCAGAGAAAACTTACGGTTATATACACATAAGGTGTTGTTTGTGTCTTCGCAATCGTACGTAAGGAAAAACTTCTCTCTCGCTTGGCCCCTAGCCTTGAATGGTATTTTGATGCAGTCGATGTTGATGATCGACACGCTTCTTGTTTCTCCACTTGGAGAAATTCCACTCGCAGCAATGGGGATTGCTACAACCATTGTTGCATTCGTGCTAGGTATACAAATGGCACTGGCAAATGGTACACAACTGGTACTCAGCCGTGCTGTGGGCTCTGGTATCGCAGCTTCTCTTTCAAAAGCATTTTGGGCAGGTCTGTTCATTAACCTGGGCATAGCAACGGTATTTTGGTTTCTATTAACCTTTTTCGAACAGCCTCTAATTCAAGCCTTAACTGACGATAACGCACTCCAATTAGAAATCAGTCGCTATCTTGATATTTCTAAATATCTGGTGATTTTCACCGCATTAACACAAGTCATCATCGCTCTTTTTAATGCACTAGGAAGAACTAAAGTACCCTTTAAAGGTTACTTGATTGAACTGCCGATCAACGCCGTACTTTCTTATGTGCTTATTCACGGCTTTTCAACGTTTGAAGGCATTGGTGTTCAAGGCGCTGCACTAGGTAGCATTATTGCAATCACCATACGCTTACTCTATTTGGCTCTGTGTGTTCATTTAAGTTCAACATTATCACTCAAGCTAAGTGCTCAAAAATCTGAATTCATTACAAACGTTCGACGCCACTTTATTGAAATATTCCCGGTCGCCGCAAATGTAACCATGTTATTAATTGGTGCGACCATTTACCAATTGCTGTACTCGCAGCTCAATATAAACGCCTATGTAGCGATTACCTTAGTGATGCCTTGGATCAGAGCTGGCTCTCAGTTCATTACTGCTTGGGCTCATTCTTCAGCTATTACGATCAGCCAAGCGATCGGGTCCAAAAAAATGGATGATCTCGCCAAAAACGTTGATACCAGTATTGATGTTGCTGTGGGTGTTTCTATTATTTGCGCGGTTCTATTTGCTGGATTGAGCGTAGTAATTGGAGACATCTACCCAGATTTAGATCCTTCAACCTATCAAGCATTAGCTGTTATTGCTCCGCTCTACATATTCTTACCGATTGCTCGTGGCTACAATACTGTTCACGGAAACGTTTTGAGAGCACTGGGCAAGACAACCGCTGTATTTAAAATTAATTTTACTGGCCAGTGGGTTATTTCAATCCCTTTGTGTGCGTTGATTATCCTCGGCTTAGATGGCTCTATCTTTTGGGCATTTGCAGTCCAGCCATTTGAAGAGATAGTCAAAGCATTTCCGTTTAGACACTTGGCACGCAAGTCTTTGAAAGAGTTTGATGCAAACAAAGCCAATGAGTTGATGTATGACTAAACGCCGTCGTACCCTCTAAGCTCTAAGCTCTAAGCTCTAAGCTCTAAGCTCTAAGCTCTAAGCTCTAAGCTCTAAGCTCTAAGCTCTAAGCAGTTTGATTAACAGCCTTGTCTTCTGACAAGGCTGTTTTGTTTTATATTGGATGGATTCTAGTTTTGAGTTAATCAACCCCCTTGGGTTAACTAACGCTCAATAGCTTAAGTGAGAGCCATTTACAAACCTCGATAATCAGACCGCATATGACATTAATCAAGAGCAACCAGCCGTCTTGATATGTTAGATGCACGAACAAACACAAGTGCCATACACAAAGGCTCGAATAAAAAAAGGCCACTTAACATTGAGCTAAGTGGCCATTAAAAATGCTTGATTGAGCTAACTTGTTACCTGCTCTATTCCGTATCTATTTGCCGTTAAGCTTAAGAGCAGAGAAAGTAACACTGTTGTAGTCGCCATTCTTTTTATCGACCGCAAAATCGCCAGTGCCAGCACAACCTGGGCCCCAAACAGGGTGAGTGTCATTTACGCTACACTGGCCATATGCGCCAGCTTTATAGTAAAAATCATCTTCAGCATAGCCCGTTGGTGAGTCAAGTTCATCGACACCTTTACTCAGGTCGATTTCATACTTAACCGTATCGTGACGCTCTGTTTCAAACGTTAGATACATCATGGTACCTTTTACTTCCACTTTGTAACTAAACTCTTCGCCTAGTGCAATGCCCGCTTCACCCGGTTCTGCTGGGTTTTCCCAAGTGTTGCCCCAAACAGGATAAGTGATGTCGGCACGGTTAGGATCTTTCTTCTCTAGGTTACGTTCATAGTTCCAAAATACTGAGCCCATTTCTTGGCCCGGAAACTTCTTGTAGAAGATCTTCAGTGGTTCATTACCGTGGCCGTAACCTGTTCCCGCTTTAATCAGTTCATTGTGTTTCTTAGCGTGTATTTGGCCAACAACGACTGAATGAGCTGGATATCTCTCTGGGAATTTAGCGTTCATAGAGACATGATTGACTTTTAATGTCGCTTCCAGCGTTCCACCAACCGCACTGTACTCTGAGGCAGATGGGTGGCTAGACAGTGCCCATTGGTTTCCTTTATCAGCAGTATCAATCGAAAAGTTTGCACCACGTGGCATCTGACGCAGTTCAGAACGTGCATTCTTCGAGTTCTTAGTCGTAATCGCTTGGTTCTGCACTTCAAATACAAGATTGCCATCTTTATCCAGATGGAAGAAGTCGCTATGTGAGTAGCTCATCATTGCCACCCCTTCTATTTCATCAACACGACCATCTTCATTGATATCTGAAGGTATAGTTATTTTCCAATTGTGCATATCGAATTTATCGGCAGGTACGGGGTAAGAAACACCGTTATTTGCGAAAGTAACCATTGGTACAGTCGCTAATAGCGCCACTGCTAATATGTTTTTCTTAAACATGACTCATCCTTTATTGTTAACAGATACCGAGTACACACTCAGTACAGAAACCACTTTTGAACACGAATTAGTACTAAATATTTTCTCTTCGACTTAAATAAGCCAACCGATAAATAGAATTTACATTTAGCCATTTTTTAACTTTTATTAAACATCTGGCTATGGTTTATATTTATGCCTCTCAACATGCTCCCTATGTTTAAGCCACGATGGTTAAAATCATCATTATTAACATATAGAAACACTTAATATTTGTATTATTTTAACACATGCAAAAAAGTGAGTTTCTAAGGTTTGTGAATATGAGAAGTACGTCATGATTGATTTAATACACAAGCCCTAAATTGAGATATTCATAACATTTAGCTATATATTTGGGCCATTAGTCAGAACTTTTTGATAGATCTCACAGAAATCTGACTCAATAATAAATACCATATTTGTCATACATTAATTTAATACCATGTAAGGTATTGGTTTGTGAGCCACGGGTACATTGGATGTATCCAGAATAAAAAAATAATAGTGAGACAAAGGTATGAATTCTGTTACAAAAATTGCTGCAGCTGTTGCATGTACTCTTTTAGCGGGCACAGCTACTGGTGCATCTCTTGATTATCGTTACGAGTATCGTGCTGCGACGGATTATACAAAAACAAATGGCGACACGGCTCACGTAGACGCTCGCCATCAACACCGAGTGAAGCTAGGTGAAAGCTTTAAACTGTCAGATAAGTGGAAGCACTCAACGGGCCTTGAAGTTAAATTCCATACTGACGATTCTTACTACGACGCAGATTCTGGCGAAGTTAAATCAGCGAACAGCCAGAGTTTTTACGGTGGCAATTGGTACATCTATGGTATGGAAATCGATAACACTGCGACATACAAAATAGATAACAATTGGTATCTACAAGTGGGTATGCCTATTGCTTGGGATTGGGATGAGCCTAATTCTAACGAAGGTGACTGGAAAATGAAAAAAGTCACTTACAAACCACAATTCCGCGTTGGCTACAAAGCAGACATGGGTTTAACAACCGCTATTCGTTACCGTCATGAATATGCTGATTTCCGCAACCATACACAGTTTGGTGATAAGGATTCAGAAACTGGCGAACGTTTAGAATCAGCTCAAAAATCCAAAATAACGCTAACAGGTGCATATAAAATTGAGTCTCTACCGAAGCTTGGTCTTTCTTACGAAGCAAACTATGTAAAATCTTTGGATAACGTACTTCTTTATAATAGTGATGACTGGGAATGGGATGCTGGCTTAAAAGTAAACTACAAGTTCGGTTCTTGGAAACCTTTTGCTGAAATTTGGTCTTCTGATATCAGCTCATCTTCTAAAGATCGCGAAGCAAAATACCGTGTTGGTGTTGCTTACTCATTCTAATTAGAAATAGTCAATTTATAAAATACCCCTCTCCTCTTGTAAATTTTTGGGGCATATTTTAAGCACTTTATTTAAATAATAGGATGTTCTAATTAACGTTAGTTTCATCCTAATAAATATTTAACGACTATTC